>JANOOV010000324.1:0-1817 GCA_031421535.1 Gammaproteobacteria bacterium | reverse complement strand
TCGCGCCGCTGCCGGGTCCCGAAACTCTGGCCAAGTTGAGGGCCGAGTTCCGATGAGATATTCGCTGCACCCGGAGGCGGAGCAGGACCTTCGAGACGCGGCCGAGTTCTATCGACAACATGTCGGCACTGCGCTTTCGCAGTCCTTGTTTAGTGAGTTCGAGCGCTCGGTGGGCATTATGTTGGAGCATCCGGGGGTGGGGCAGCTGTGGCGGAATGGTAAACGCCGTTATGTCATGCAACGCTTTCCGTATTCGCTCATCTATACGGTTTCCAGTGAGGAAATTCGCATTCTGGCCATGGCTCACCATAGCCGCCGTCCCGGTTATTGGCGGGGACGACAGTAACTTTTGCGATAACTCGTCATGGCGAACGGAACGGGGTCAGCCCTTAGCCAGCTTGGGTCAATAGAGCGAACGAAACCGCGCCCGTTGGATGGGTGGAATTAAATATCAACAACCGCCACCGTCGGTCCGTTCGCGCCCGCTATTTCAAGGCTCGGCGTCGAGTGTCCACTCGCGTCGGCAAACGCACGCGCAAGTTGTTCTTGCATCAACAGGCCAAGGGCATTCATCGCTGATTTAGCGACGCGAGCTGCACGCGGGATGGGCTACGTTAATCATGCGACGTGTCTTCAGACCGGAACCGGGCCACGGAACCGGGTCAGGCTTGCGCAATTGCATTATCGAAAACATGTGCGACCCTACCTTGGGTCACCCTGCGTTTGGAAGCGCAACTTTTTCACTCACTGAGTCTCGCCAACATCGCGCAGCACCGCATCTACAAGCGACTGCCGAATGAAAATACCGCTTGCTTGCAGTTGCTCCACATAGGGTTTGATTTCGGCAGAAACGGGGTCAGGCTTGTGCTACTGCATTTAGAATTTTCGCGAGGCGAGACAGCAATAATGCAATAACCCCGTTCGTGCCGCCGACCCGACGCGCTGGATCAGCATGATCCGCGTCAGCGTGGGCTTCACTACGCGGCAATCCGGATTTCTTTGCCAAGGTCGATATTGAATCCATCCGAATTACTGACGTTCGAGCGATCAGTCGCCGAGCCCATCTGCCCCGCCTGGGAATTCGCTCATACCGGCCATAGTTGCATTGACGTACTACGCGCGGCGTAGTAAAAATAACTAATGATCAAGTCATGGGCAACGCGCGATTCGCAACGATTCTATGAAGAGGGCCGGATTTCGAAATTTCGCAGTATGGATGCCGCCTCTGCTCAAGAGTTGCTTGCGGCGCTCAACGCAGCTACGTCGCTTAAGGATCTCAGCCCTTTAAAGAGTTTGCATCTGCACAAGTTGAAGGGCGATCGTAAAGGGCAATGGGCGATGACGATCAACGGTCCATGGCGGGTGTGTTTTCGATATCGCAATGGCGATGCTTATGACGTGGAAATTACGGACTACCACTAAATGAAGGTGTCTACAATGAATGCAATCCATCCCGGACGAATCCTGAAGCGCGAGCTGGTGTCGCGTGAACTGTCAGCCAACCAACTTGCGTTGGCGTTGTCCGTTCCCTCAGGGCGAATCGTCGATATTTTAAACGGTAAACGCGCAATCACTGCCGACACTGCGTTGCGCCTGGGCCGCTACTTTAATAACGACCCACAATTCTGGATGAACTTGCAGAGTCAGTACGATCTGGCAATTGCGTCAAATGAGCATGGCGAAACAATTAAAAACGAAGTGCGGTTGAGCGCCTGAGCGCACGTACAATTTGTTGCATAACTGCATTGCCACCCAGCAATCGACTCGAAGCGTTGAAGGGCGATCGCAAAAGGCAATACAGCATCCGCGTGAATGAC
>JANOOV010000323.1:0-11785 GCA_031421535.1 Gammaproteobacteria bacterium | reverse complement strand
GCAACTCCTCGATTATTTTTCCATCCCGTTCAGGTGGCGGTTAAGGCCGCGTTGCGTATCGATAACAAGCGCGCCGAAATCCAGCACCGCGGTACTTACTGCGGTGCTGCCCGTGAGTTTCAAAATGTTCTGAATGCGCGCCACCAGCTCGCGCGGTTCGAATGGTTTGGATAAGTAGTCGTCGGCGCCGATTTCCAGACCAACAACGCGGTCCATCACATCACCGCGCGCGGTCAGCATGATGATGGGAATGTCGCTGGCTTTTCGGATCGCCTTGCAGACTTCAAAGCCGTCCATCTCCGGCAGCATCACGTCGAGAATCACCAGATCAAAGTGCCCGCCGTCAATTTTTTTAAGGCCGCTGCCTAGGGCCGCCGCATGTTCCATGTGCAGATCAAAACGCTCGAAGTAGCGCGCGAGTAACTCCGCCAGACGTTGATCATCGTCGATTAACAACACGTGGGGTGTGGCGGCGCGCGGGGTCATTCCAGTTATTTCTTGACGCCGACTTTCCACACGCCAACCGCAGCCGCAGCCACGGTAAGCAAAACGTTTATCGCCCCAAAGATAGACTCTCGCATATATGCGGCTTGGTACGCTGGAAGGAGCCGACCTTGTGCAAGAGAGCTTGCAGCTAATTCGGTTGCTGAAGTTACCGCAGGCGCAATGACAAAATGTGCATTGACTACAACCAAAGTGATGAGCAGCAACTTGAGTTGGAAAAAACGCTGCTTCACACCATAACGCTTATAGCCCATCCAAACGCCGGTAATGGCGAGCACCCACATTCCGGGGAGCGTCAAGATATTAGTACCGGTGCTAATGATCTTTCTCCCAAAGGCGATGTTCTCCAGACTCGCATCTTCGATAAGTGCTGATATGACGATGAACGTGAGAATACTGCCGAGAAAAATGACCAGCCCGCCAAAATGAGCCAATTTCAGTCCGCGCATTATTTCCCCCTTGATGATATGCCTAACTCATTCTAGCCAACGCCGCACGGTTCAGGGGTCGGGTTGCCGTTGCGCGACAACCCGACCAAAATACAGCTCGATCAATTTCAATGCTGATGAGAATGATCACCATGCGCCGCCGCGTTTCCCGAGGTATAGCCGCGCAACTCATCGTAGGTGGCGATTTGCGTTTTCGTCAGGAGCGCTTGCTGTTCAACGTGAGCGGCAAGATGCGCACCGCGCACTTGGGCCTGTAATTCGCCGATCTGTTTGAGGGCCGAACGCAGGCTGTCCGTCGTTACCGCTCCGGCGGCAAATTGCCGATCCAGTTCTTGCTCTTTTTCGACCAACGTCTTTCCCTGGCGCACCGCCTCTTTTTGCATGGCATCAAATATCGCCTGGGTACGCGACTTTTGCGCGTCGCTTAAGTGCAGCTTGTCCGCCAGTTCCAGCACATGTTTCGGGCCGGGGTAATGATTCAGCTCGGCGGCCTTGGCGAGACCCGCTCCCTTACCCGCGAGGTAACTTTCAATTTCTTCCGTGGACAGCGCTTTGATTTCACGCTGTTGCTGGCCTGCATAGGGCGTCGGTGGTGTTGCAGACGCGGTGTTGATCAAGGTAAATGCAGCAAGCACGATGGCACTGGAAAATTTAAACATGGTGAATCTCCGGTTGAAAATAGTTGCACAGGTCTGACAAGAAATTGACAAATTCACGGTCAGTGCCACGGGCTGTTTTTGTGGTGACGTTCCATGCGCTCACTGATTTCCGTGCGTAATGTTTGTTGTTGTTGCGCGCTCAGGCTGTCGTAGAAATCGGCGAATGCATTGACCAGGGCCGGGGCTTTCTCGCTCATACTCTGCAGGTGCGAAGAGACCATCGACAAAGCTTGTGCACGCTCGAAGCCCGGCTGCCCGATCAGCGCCAACGCCTGGGCACGCGATTGCTCGCGCTTGTCATGCATTTCAGCGCGGGTTTTTAAAGCCTGATCCTTGAATGCGTTCAGCTTGGTCACTTGCATAGCGTCGAGTTGCAGGGTTTTCGTGGCCTTGTCGATCATGTACTGCGCCATATCTTCCGGGTCGTTGCGATGCGACCATGGCCCGCACGCGGCCAGTCCGCCGATCACAGTGACAACACCGACGCCCGCTGCAATATATTTAACCATTTTGTTCATTTTCGTTTCTCCATTGGGTTAACTACGATCACACGTTAGCCCGGTGTGCGCGGAGAAACCTTTCAGGCACGTATCGAAATGTTTCAGTGTGTAACGGCGGTTTCCAGGTTCAAACCCGAATTGCAAAAAAGCGCATGATCGCTGCCCTTTGGGAGGCTGAAAGCAGGCGGGAAGCTCATCGTTGAGACTGGCCCTAACGTATTGTTGCGCCCGCACCGATACAGTGAAGGTAAAGTGCTGCGCGTGCGTGAATGACGGAGGCGACGATGAGCGATTCAGTATTGGATTTGGGTACCAAGAAACAGCGCCGGACGCTGGATAAAGTGGGCGGTGTTTCAACCGTGGTGGGGGCGGGTGCAATTTTCACCGGCCATTTTAAAGGTACGGAGAACTATGTGATTTACGGCACCATCGTCGGCGAATGCGATCTGGATGGCACCGTCGTGATCGAAGAAGGCGGGGTCTGGCGCGGCAACATCACCGCGCTGAATGTCGTTATTGCCGGTGAAGTTTACGGCGACGTGGTGGGCCACAAAAAAATCGAATTGGCACAGACGGCCAGAATCGTCGGAACAATCACTGGCCCAACCCTGGCGATTGCGGAGGGCGCAGTGATTGAGGGGTCGATAAAGATGACCTCAGGCGCCACACCGGTACGGTTTGTCGACCGGCGCACGGAGTGAGTTACCCAGAATGTTGATCTGCACATTAATTTGCGCGTTACTGTGCTGGCCGTTGTGGTCGGTTGCGGCGGATCTTGCCGCATCGGAAAAAACCGCCCCGCGCAACGTGTTTTCCACGCCCCTATCGCTGCAAAGCAAAATTATTTCCTTAGCTGAAGCCAACGGCTTGGCGCAACTGGGTAGCGCAGGGCTGACTGAGTATGTCGTCAAACAGATTCCCGGCATGGATGCGCAGGCTTACCATGCATTCGACAACAGCATCGTGGTGAGCGTGAACGCTGGCGTGTTGCCGACGGAGATGGTCCAGCACATTCGCGGCTTGGTAGCGCAACGCATTGCGCAAGGTGGATTCAAGTTAGTCGAGCCATCCGAGGCGCGCGCCGGAATCGCGTCGATTTTATCGCCATTCAAAACTCCCAACGGACACATCACCTGGGAGCTGCTCCTGGTCGTGTTTGATCGCGCCAAGTTCAAAACGCTGGAAACCGCAGCAACGCCAGTCCAAGGATTACAGCTGGTGTTTCAGTCGGCAATACGCGGCATCGTGGTACACTTGTTTCCCGAAACGGATCTGAATTTATCCGGCAGCACGCCCGATCAAACGACACTCGATGGACTGCGTATCATGTTCGACAGAGGCTTCTCCAACTTCATGCAACCGTTAGCGTCTGAACAGCAAAAAGTCACCGATAGCTCTTCCCCGGGCAAGAAATAATTCGTATCCGTCATGCGACCCGCGCACCTCACCCGGCTGCTTGACCGCGAGTTTCTCAGCGTGCGTGACGGGCACCACACGCCGGTCATGATCTGGGGCCCGCCCGGCATCGGTAAATCGCAAATTGTCGCGCAAATCGCGCAACAACATTCCGTGCCGCTGCTTGACATTCGGTTGTCGCAGATGGAACCCAGCGATTTACGCGGTATTCCGTTTCGCGTCGACAAGTTCGTCGAGTGGGCGCCGCCTTCGATTCTGCCGGATGCGCAACGGCATGGTGACGCAGGGATCATGTTTCTCGATGAAATCACCTCCGCGCCGCCGAGCGTTTCCGCAGCGGCCTATCAACTGATACTGGATCGACGTTTGGGCGAATATCGGGTGCCCGACGGCTGGGCGATTTTTGCGGCGGGTAACCGCCAGGGTGATCGTGGCGTGAGCTATGTGATGCCCGCGCCGCTGGCCAATCGTTTTACGCACTATGAAATCGAGGCGCATGCGGATGACTGGGTTTCTTGGGCGTATGCACAGGGCATCGACGCACGGCTGATCGGATTTTTACGGTTTCGTCCGGAGTTATTGTTCGACTTCGACGCAGCGCGCAACCCAGTCGCTTTTCCGTCGCCGCGTTCGTGGGAGTTCGCGCATCGCGCGTTGCAAAAATTCGCGCATGAGCCGGATTTGCTGTCCGCCACGTTGCAAGCCTGTGTCGGACCTGCGGCAGGTATCGAGCTTTACGCATTTATTCAACACCTGGATCAATTACCCGACATCGACGCTATTTTGCGCGGCGAGGATGTTCCCTTGCCCACGGCCGTCGATATGCAATATGCGGTGGCCAGCGCCTTGGTGAGCCGCGGGATGCGCGCGAAATATGATACGCAGGCAAAGCAGATTTACGGCCGCGTTATCGATTATGCATCTCGATTCCAGCAGCGGGAGATGGGCGTGATGATTGTTCACGACCTGGCCCGTGCGGTGGGCCGCGACGTTTACGCAGTGCCGGAGTTCAATCGCTGGGCGAAGGACATCGCCGCCGTCCTGCTGTGATGAATGCCGAACTCGAACAGAAAGTTTCCGCAGCGCGCACGCGCCTGATTCTCGACCAACCGTTTCTGGGTGTGTTGGTGTTGCGCCTGCCGATGGTGGCAGCCAAACCACAGTGGTGCCCGACCACCGCGACCGACACTAAGAATCTGTATTACAACCCGCAGTATCTGGACGCGCTGGGAGCCCGGCAGATAGAGTTCGTGCTCGCGCACGAAGCACTGCATTGCGCGCTGGCGCATTTCAGTCGGCGCGGGCATCGCGACAAACGGCGCTGGGATCTGGCCTGTGATTTTGCGATCAACCCCGTACTGCTCGCCGAAGGGCTGCGCCCGCCGCCGAATGCGATTACGTTTGTCGAATATGCCGGGATGACGGCGGAGGAAATTTATCCGCTGTTGCAGGACAACGACAACACCGAGGCTATGGATCAGCATCTGGAAGATGCGACGAACGATCCGGAATCGAATCCATCCAAGACTCCCTCGAACGACGGTATTGGCCAGGGCTTGACTGAAAGCGGTGACGAGTCCGGAACGCGCCCCCAACCCTTGACCCCAAGCGAACGTGAGCAACTGGACAAGCAATGGCAACACCAGCGCGTGGTTGCCGCGCAGCGCGCCGCGCAAGCGGGCAAGCTTACAGGTGCACTGGCGAATCTGGTCGATACGTTGTTGCACCCAAAACTGCCTTGGCGCGCGCTGCTGGCGCAACACATGGTCGCGCGTGCGCGTGAAGATTATGATTACACCCGACCCGCACGGCGCGAGGGTGAGGCAATTTTGCCGCGACTGCACAGCCGACAGATTGACGTTGCGATTGTGCTCGACACCAGCGGTTCGATAAGCGCAGAGGAGATCCAGGAATTTCTCGGCGAAGTCGGCACGCTCAAGGCGCAGGTGCGCGCGCGCGTGACCTTATTTGCCTGCGATACGGAACTTGCGCCCGGTGCACCGTGGGTATTTGAAGCGTGGGAGGAATTGCAACTGCCGCAACAATTACCGCGCGGCGGCGGCACGCGCTTTACAGCACCGTTTGCGTGGTATCAGCAACAACCCATGACGCCGGATCTATTGGTGTACTTCACCGATGCGTTCGGGCAGTTTCCGGGCATTGAGCCGAATTTTCCGGTGCTCTGGTTGGTCAAAGGAAAAGCACCGGTACCTTGGGGCATGCGCGTGCAGTTGAATTGAGGGCGGGATGTTGGAATTATCCAGCGAAGACGAGCTGCGGCTCCAAGTGTTATTAGTCAATGCAGAAGCCGTACGTATTGATGAGCAGCGTATGGTGGTCTGTGGCTTGTCTCCCGACCGGGAGTTTGAGGTGCAGTTGACGCCGGTGGGTTCTGTTGATCGTTATCTTCAAAAGGTGCGTGCCTACCTTTCCACCGCCGTGTTGGGGTCGCCTAAACATTTTCCGGTACATTTGCGGCGCTGGGCCGGGCACGGCCAGATCGACAGTGCACCGTTGGAAAAATTATTGCTGCTGGGTAATCCGGAGGCCGTGTTTGCGGTGGCTTGCTCGCCGCGCTTAACCGCCGCGCTGGCACAGCGTGCGTGGTGGACAGCACCCGGACCCGACATGGCGCGCCAACTGCTGCGGCATCGTGCCGTTGCCGCCGGTGCCGTTGGCAAAATGCTCGCGCAATGGTTAGTCGAATATTTACCGTTTGAAACCGAGTTGAGCGAGATGCTGGAATCGGCGCGCTTGTTGTTGCAGCCGAATCTGATCGACGACGCGACGCGTGTTCGATTATGGGATAGGGGGCGGCGCAACAAGGCCTATCGCATTGGATTCCTGCTGGAATGTCCGGATAACCTGCCGCGAAAAGTTCCCGCTCACGCCGATGTGTCTGCGCTATCAGAGCAATTTTCCCCGCTGGCACACGCTGGGAGTGAGGCAGCGCAGATGTTGATCAGGGCTAGTGAAGCCAATGGACAATCGTTTTTAGCCGCCAGTCTTGATGTGTTGGGTGGCCTACATAGCCAGGAGGAGGTGAGTGCCGTGCTCAATGCGATCGGTGCGTACTACGGAGCACTGCGAGCCTATGGGAACCCTACGCAAACCCCCCAAAGTACGCTCAACTGGGCGGATACCCTCCTTGTTGAACACGCTAAGGGTGATGCTCGCTACCTCGATCCTCGAGTTCAAGCACGGCTTCGAGCACTGTATCTTTTAGCCCACACCAGCGATGCATGGGTAACGCCTATTTTTGCCCAAAGTGATGCAGGTGGCTCAGTGATGCGGAAGCAAATCTCACCCGTGGTGACAATTGTGGCTGATGCTCTCCGGTTGCTTGGAGAATAACCATGGTTTGAACCGATATTGAGCTCGCTTGTGGATTGATTGCTTCGTAAGTACGTCGGGGATATGGCATTTCTTTCACCTGACAAGTTGTCACATATCGCCAGTGAGCCAGCGCTAGCTCGTGAAAATTGTCATTTAGCCGATAAAATGCCAAAAATATGGCGCGTTTCGCGCCGCTGAATTTGGATCGCCATCCTAAAACAGATAGAATGCAATGCAAGTCGTCGATCCGGAAACAGCAGCAGAGAAAGCTTCAAACGTAAAGTCCCAGTTCCTGTAAGTAGTACACTCAAAGCTCAACGGGGTGACGTGATGACTAAGTATCGGAAGGCATCATTGAGGCGTACCTCGCGGACCACTTACCGCAGCTACAAACTATTCATTTTTTTCGCTCTGGTCGTAACCTCTTTTTTCATCATTGGTGCCATTGCACTTACAGTTAACCGTAGCGCCCAGTGCGAGCAGAGTTGGCTCTATCAGGCTACGGCTGGTGTTTTTGGTTGTTTCGACGCAGCGCAGTCAAGCAGTAACGGCGACGATGCGGAAAAGACGATCTGGAATCCGCTCGCCAAGTCGTGGTTAACGGAAGATCAGGTCAATCTACTGAAGCTGGCGTACGACATTGGGTATCAGGACGGGGGCGAGCAATACGCAAGCTTGCTGCAAAGCACGCTGTTACAAGAATCCATTGCCGGGCAGCTTGGGCGCGTTGGCCACCGCACGGCGCCTGTTGGCAAGCGGTCTTATGGCGTAATGCAGGTTAAAGTTTCAGCAGCATCCGATGTCCTGGACGAGCATCCGCAATTAGGTCTATCGCGTACCGACGAAGAGTTAATTGTTCGACTCATCACGGATGATGACTTCAACATTCGAGTAGCGTCCAAATTCTTATTATATTTGCGCGAAAAAACCAGCAGCGATGCGGAAGCATTAGTGGCTTACAACCTGGGGTTGCGCGGATCAAAACGCTTTGAGGCGCACGCAGACTATCACTACGTGAAACGCGTTAACCGTTATTTTGAATCCGTGGTCATTCCGTTTAACCGAAAATATCTCGGTCTCGAAAGCAGCATCATTTTGCCCGCATAGTGTAGTACTTCGTAAATAACGGGACTAATAAAACGGATGGATTTTGTCGCAGGGCAAGGCGCAATGACGAGACATAGCCGTAGCTATGGCGAGGAGTTGCAACGCGGCCCTGCGGCAAAAGACGCCGTTTTATGTTCCGTTATTTGCGAAGCACTACACTCGCAGCCCCCCGTTTGCTATAAGTGTGATTCAGCGTATTCCGCGAGAATCGACCGTGGCACCCCGCTCAAATGCACGCTGCCGCCGTGTGCAAACCCTTTAAAACGTTCGGTCATGTAGGTCAGGCCGGAGCTGGTGGCGTTCAGATACGGCGTATCGATTTGCGAGAGGTTGCCAAGACCGACCACCTTGCTGCCTTCGCCGGCGCGGGTAATGATGGCCTTGACTTGATAGGGCGTCAGATTCTGGCATTCGTCGATAATAATGAAGCTCCTCTGAAAACTTCGGCCACGGATATAGTTCAGCGCTTTGAACTGGATATTGGCTTTTTTCTTGACGAACTCAATACTGCTCGATGGATTCGCGTCGTTGAGGTGCAACGCCTCAATATTGTCGTTGATTGCCCCCAGCCAGGGATCCATTTTTTCCTCTTCAGTGCCCGGCAGAAAACCATGATCTTCGGCCAACGGCGGCGTACTGCGTGTCGCGATAATTTTATTGTAAAGCTTGTTCTCTACTGTAAGTTCAATTGCAGCTGCCAGAGCTAAAATTGTTTTTCCCGATCCTGCCGCGCCGGTGAGCGTCACCAGATGAACTTCGGGATCGAGCAGAAGATGCAGTGCAAGACCTTGATAGATGTTGCGCGGTTTTAATCCCCAGGCAGTTTGATGTAACAGCTTGTCTTGCGGCAAATCACGCAGAATCACCTGATCGGCAGTGACCTCCGTGACACGGCCAACAAACCCCTTTTGATCGACCACAAACTGGTTCGGGAATATTTCGTAATTCAGCGCTTCATGCGGAACGGTATGATATGCGGATCCATGTTTGTATATGGTCTTGACATTTGATACCAGATCCCAGAACGAACCCGGAATATCCACATACCCCTTGGTCAATTGCCGGATGTCGGAGACCAGTTGGTCGGTTTGATAATCCTGTGATTCAATGCCGCAACCACGCGCCTTGAGCCGCATGTTGATATCTTTGGTGACAAGAATGATTTTCGTATCCTTGTTTTCTTTTTGCAGCACGCGTATCCGGTTGATGATGCGATTGTCATTATCGTCATCCGGCAGGTAGTGTTCTTTGGAGCGATCCAGCTGTGTGAGCATGATGGACAAGCTGCCATGCACCTCGCCACTGTCGCTATGGCGGATGGGAATTCCCTTTTCAATGGCTTCCGGCGGGGCATCACCCAGCAGTTTATCGATCATGCGGATCGCGGAGCGGCAATCGGCGGCGATGGATTGTTTGGTGTCTTTAAGTTTGTCGAGTTCTTCAAGCACCGTCATCGGAATAATGACTTGATGCTCCTGAAAATTTTGCAGTGAGTTGGGATCGTGGATAAGGACGTTGGTATCGAGTACGTAAGCCGTCTTGCGGAACGACCGATCATTGTCCATGTTCATCACTTACCTCGCGATTGGGTTTGTAACTGCTATATCTCATATATCGCCCATCTTGCACAGTTTTCAAGTGTATGCGCCGGTTCACTGTTTACCGTACAGCGGTGATCGGGACCGTACGTGCTTCCGAATTCTCATTTACTGCGTGTAAACTCCCAGGAAAATGAGCGCATATAAAACTATCAAGCAACTTGGTTCGTGATGCACATCCTCGGCATCGACCCCGGCTCGCGCATTACCGGATACGGCATCATTGCTGTGGAAGGTCGGCGCATGACTTATGTGGCCAGCGGTGTTGTGCGCGTTGACAAAGAAGAGTGGCCGCAGCGTTTGCGTTCGATCTTTTTAGGTATTCAGGAAATCGTTGCGACCTATCAGCCGCAGGAAATCGCCATCGAAAAAGTGTTCATGCACCGCAACGCCGATGCCGCCTTGAAGCTCGGCCAGGCACGCGGCGCGGCGTTGTGTGCCGCGTTATTGCCGGGGTTTCCGGTGACCGAATACGCCGCCACGCAAATCAAGCAAGCCATCGTCGGTAAAGGCCACGCGGCAAAAAACCAGATGCAACACATGGTGCGCGTACTGCTCAAATTGCCCGACGTACCCACGCCGGATTCGGCGGATGCATTGGCGGTAGCGCTGTGTCACGCGCATACGCGGCAGACGGTGCGATTGATCGCGCAGGCCGAACAACGCGTGGGGGCGGTATCGTGATTTTGTTTTTCTACTGCTTTGGAGGGCTGTGACATTGATTGGTCGCCTGCACGGAATTCTGCTCAGTAAAAAACCCCCCGAAGTGTTGCTCGATGTACACGGCGTTGGTTATGAACTGTCCGCGCCCATGAGTACCTTCTACCAGTTGCCCGAGACGGGTGCGAGCGTGACATTACATACCCACCTCGTGGTGCGCGAAGACGCACATTTGCTGTATGGATTCGGAAGCGACGCCGAACGGCAGTTATTTCGCACCTTGCTCAAGGTCAGCGGCGTCGGTCCCAAGGTCGCGTTAGCGATTTTGTCCGGCATGGCGGTGGACGACTTCGTGCGCTGCGTTCGCAACGACGACGTCGCACAACTGGTGCGCGTGCCGGGTATTGGCAAAAAAACTGCCGAACGCCTGTTGATCGAAATGCGCGACCGCGTCGCCCACTGGGAGAGCAGTACGCCAGATGACTTCCAAAGCAAAACGCCCGGCCTGCTGATCGGCAAAAACAACGCGATGAAAGACGCCATCGAAGCGCTGATCTCACTGGGGTATTCGCCGCCGGAAGCCAGCCGCATGGTGAACGCCGTGGACGCCACCGATCTTCCCAGTGAGAAAATTATTCGCGCAGCGTTGCAGGCAATGGTGAAGTAGAATCCCTCCCGCCATGATTGAAACCGACCGCCTGATTGCTCCCGTGCAAATTCGTGAAGAAGATGCGCTGGATCGCGCCATTCGTCCGCGCCGTCTGAGCGACTACGTCGGCCAACCGGCCGTGTGCGAGCAGATGGATATTTTCATCCAGGCGGCCCGCGGGCGCAGCGAAGCGCTCGACCACGTGCTGATTTTCGGCCCGCCAGGTTTGGGCAAAACCACCTTGGCCAACATCATCGCGCAGGAAATGGGCGTGAATATCCGTTCAACTTCCGGGCCAGTGCTGGAGCGGCCGGGTGATCTGGCGGCGTTGCTGACCAATCTCGAAGCGAAGGACGTGCTGTTCATCGACGAGATTCACCGCTTGAGTCCGGTGGTGGAAGAAATTCTCTATCCCGCGCTCGAAGACTACCAGCTTGACATTTTGATCGGCGAAGGCCCGGCGGCGCGCTCCATCAAGCTGGATTTGCCGCCGTTCACACTGGTCGGCGCGACCACGCGCGCAGGCCTGCTCACATCGCCGCTGCGCGACCGTTTCGGCATCGTGCAGCGTCTGGAGTTTTACAGTGCGGCGGATCTGACCACCATCGCGCAACGCTCGGCGCGCATCCTGGGCATCGAGATGGACGCCGCCGGTGCAAAAGAAATCGCGCGCCGCGCACGCGGCACACCGCGCATCGCGAACCGCCTGCTGCGCCGGGTGCGCGACTACGCGCAAGTCAAAGCCAAAGGCGTGATCGATCTTGCGGTCGCGGGTCGTGCGCTCGATCTACTCGACGTGGACGTGAACGGCTTCGATATGATGGACCGGAAGCTGCTGCTCGCCATCATCGAAAAATTTGACGCTGGCCCGGTCGGCGTGGACAGCATCGCCGCCGCCATCGGCGAA
>JANOOV010000322.1:0-7425 GCA_031421535.1 Gammaproteobacteria bacterium | reverse complement strand
TCAAAGTAGACGTCGATGCCTTGCGGGCAGGCGGCAGCCAGTTGCTGGGAAAGATCGGCGCTACGGTGATTGATACAAGCATCGAAACCCAACGTGTCGGTCACAAAGCCGCACTTGTCTGCGCCGCCCGCGATACCGACCACGCGACAACCTTTGAGCCTGGCGATCTGACCAACCACCGAGCCGACCGCGCCACTCGCGGCGGCGACCACCACGGTTTCCCCTGCTTTCGGCTGGCCGATGTCGAGCAAGCCGACATACGCGGTAAATCCCGGCATGCCCAGAATGCCAAGACTCTGCGCTGGCTGCGTCATCAAGGCATCAAGCTTGGTCAGGCCCGCGCCATCGGACAGCGCATAGTCTTGCCAACCGCTATAGCCTTGCACCAAATCACCCACTTGGTAGCCGGGGTGCTGGGAGGTTTCCACGCGTGCAACGGTGCCGCCGACCATCACCTCGCCGATCGCTACGGGCGCAGCATAAGACGGCGCATCGCTCATGCGGCTGCGCATGTAGGGATCGAGCGAAAGATACAGGGTGCGCAGCAGCACCTGTCCGGCCGAGGCCACCGGAACCGCCAGTTTTTCAAGGCGGAAATTTGCGGCTGTCGGGGCGCCGAGCGGGCGCGAGCTCAGAACGATCCGGCGGTTGACGGCAGTGCTGTTGGACATGGTGTTGACCTCATTTGAAATGGGCAATCTGTGTTGTGTCATGCGTTGACCCCTATAACGGAGGGATTGGGGTGAATGTCTGCGATCTCACTTAAATGCCTTGATCAGCGCTTCCAACTGCACGCGAATCGATTTGTCGTGCGGCGTGATCGGCGGAATCTTGCGGTTGATACCCAGCAGTGCATAGACGGCCATCTGCGCCGCGCGCACCGAATATTCCACGGTGAACACCACATCATCCTGAATTTCGACGAACTGGCTGATGAAGGCGAGATTCTTCGAGTTGTGCGGCAGCGGCAGCGGTCGATCACTGCGCAGGCGCGGCATGAACATGCTGGTGATGTAAGGCATGCGGCACGGAATACAATTGGCGGAGGCAATCGTTTCCAGATCGAAGCGCAGGTGGCCGCAGAGTTCCTGCAAAATTTCCGCGCCGGTACACGCGTCCATCGGCTTCGCGACGAAGTTGCCGATGCGGTCCGGAAACAGCGAGTAGCCCCAGAACACCTGCACGTCGGCAGGCTGATTCATGAAGTGCGGTTGATGCGCCAGCACAATGGACAGCAGCCAATTCGAGTCCTTGAAGGTCACTAGGCCACCGGTGCCCGGCGAGTTACCGCTGAACTGTTTCATCAGCTCGAAGAATGCAGGGTTCCTGAGCGTGACAGTAAACGACTCCCAATAAGACTGCGCAATGCAACTGTTAAAGGCAGCAGGATTGCCAAATTGCGGTCGGCCCTCGGCCAACTTTTCCCACAGCGTCCAGCCGCCGCTATCGACTTTGGTCAGCTTGCTGGGCGCGCTGGTCATCGAACCCAGGCTGGAGGCATCGGTCATGGAACCGTTTTGAAAAAACACCAGGTCGCCGTCCTGCACGGCAATGAATTCGCTTTTGCCCTGTTGCAAGCACTGGATGCCGGTTACGACGAACTTGCCCGCTACGGTTATATTGTCGAAACCCGTAACCTTGCAATCCGCAACCATGCGCACGCCCTGCGCTTTGAGCCAGGTCTGCAAGGGCAGCACCAGGGAATCATACTGGTTGTAGATGGTGCGCTTGACGCCCGCCAGCGTTTCGATGCGGGAAAACTCCAGCATGAAGCGGTGCAGATAACGTTTGAATTCAACCGCGCTGTGCCAGGGCTGAAAAGCAAAGGTGGTGGACCACATGGCCCAGAATTCGGTCGCAAAGAATCCCGGCGCAAGCCAGTCGGTGATGCAACTTGCACCCAGCGTCTCTTCGTCGGCATTACTGAGTTTTAGCAGCTCGATCCGGTCCTGCATCGAGAACCCCATCGAGGTCACCGGAACCTTGGCGCGACGCCGGTCCACCAGCCGCGCCATCGAATGCGCCTTATGCTTCTCATTGAACTCGACGGTTTCGTCGAATACCGTTTTGCCTGCGTTGGTCAGCGAGGGAATCGATTGGTAAAGATCCCAGGTACATTCGTAGTTGTCGGTGGTCAACATGCGCCCGCCACGGATCGAGTAGCCGCCGGAGAACTCACCGGCACCATCCAGACTGCCGCCCATGACGGGTGCCGCTTCGAGAATCGAAATGTTTTCGCCAGGCACATTGCCGTCGCGGATCATGAAGGCGGCGGCAGCCAGGGATCCGATGCCGCCACCGACGAGAAAAGCTTTTGGTTTGTTGTTCATGACATCTCATTCCTTTGTTATTCAGCGAGAAAACCACCGTCAATTTCCAGCGTGGTGCCGGTTACAAATGAACTGTCGTCGCAAGCGAGGTACATAAAACCTTGCGCAATTTCCTCTGGTTTGCCCATACGGTGCAGCGGGTGTAACGCGATGATGTGTTGCTCGGTATCGGGATGCTTACCGATACTGCTTTTAGAAATCATCGGTGTGTTGATAAACCCGGGGCAAATTGCATTGACGCGGATTCCTTCCCTGGCGTATTCCAGCGCTGCGGTTTGGGTAAGCCCGATAACGCCGTGTTTTGCGGCCACGTAATGCGCCAGCCCGGCGAAGCCTACTTTGCCCAAAATAGACGACACATTTACGATGACGCCGGTTTTTTGCTTCGCCATTTGCGCCAACTCATGTCGCATGCAATTGAACACCCCGTTGAGGTTGATGCCGATGACGTTGCGCCAGGCCGACTCGGTCATGTCACCCAGTTTATGGGGCTCACCGCCGATGCCTGCACAGTTGAGTGCAACGTCAAGCGCGCCAAACCTGCTCACCACTGTTTCGATAGCGACTTGCACTTGCGCAAATTCCGCCACATCGCATTCGATAAAAATTGCTTTAGCGTTTTGCTGTTGCATTTCTTCTATTGCTTTAACCGCAGTAGCAGACTTCCGATAGGCGATGGCGAGGTTCGCACCCGCGTTGGCCGCCGCAAGTGCGCAGGCTTTGCCGATGCCGGACAACCCACCGGTGATGAACACGGTTTTGTTTGCCAGTTTTTTCATTGATCGTCCTTCACCACGTTGTGCAGACGCGCGCCGAACGCCATTAACACCAGAACCATCGCAACACTCTGCAAAGCGCCAACCATCACCGCAGTGAGTGGTCCTGCTAAAACCAGCGCGCTCATCGCGGGCAATAAAAATACCGTGAGCCCGAACAACATGCCCCACGCCCCGGTCCAGAAAGCGCGTGGTTGATACCGGCGTCTACTGCGATGGCCAGAATTATGGTTGCGAACGGCAGGTTCGGCCTGAACCTGCGTACCGAGCCCTGTCACATGTATATTTTCTGTCGGCATACTGAATCTCCTTGCGATGTTTACCGTTTTCTATGGGCGTTACTTTTCCGCGATTAGTCAATAAGCGCACTTTTTATGGCTATGGTAGGACGGCACGGCCGAGATTCAGGCGCGGCGTGACACGGCCGTTTTTCGGATCGGAGATCAGGTCGCCGGTGTTTTGCATCCGCGCCACGATTTGATCGAGGGTCTCGGTCGGGAAAGCATTTGCTGCGCGCAGCACTGCCACCGCACCCGCCACGTGCGGTGCAGCCTGTGAAGTGCCGGAATTGCTATAGCCTGCCGCGTTGATGATGGAACCTGGCGCCAGCAGCGTGAGCGTGCCTGCGCTATTGGAAAAACAGACCACGCGATCGGCTGCCGTTACGCTGTCGGTACATATTCCTGACCACGCCCTTAACCCCATCTCGCTGTCGTAAATAGCGCCGACGCGCACTGCACCGGGAGTGCATGCGGGACCGTTCACTCCATTGGCGAAACCGTTGTTGCCCGCAGCGACCACCGGAATAATGCCGGCTGAACGCGCGCCTGCAAATGCGATGGTTGCCCAGGCGCCCGGACATTCAGCCGCATTGTCGGAGCCGTCACCCAAACTCAAATTCATCGCCACGATGTTATAGGCGGCCTGGTTCGCGATGGTCCAGTTGATGGCCGCGATGATGTCCGCTGCGAATCCGTTGCCGCCGTTAAAAACGTCGAGCGCCACAATGCGGGTGCCCGGCGCCACGGCCGCAACAATCGCCGCGACGTTGGTACCGTGCCCGTTGTCATCAAGCACGCTGTCGCTGGGTGCGAAGTCTTGCGCAAACGGCACGCGGCAGCCTAACGGCACGCCCGGCGACGAGCAGGATCCAAATTCAGCAAGCGTGTAATTGACACCGGTGTCCAACACCGCCACGGTGGTGCCGGCTCCGGTTTTTCCTGCCAACTGTGCGCTGGGTTGAGAGATATACGGCAGGCTCTCGACGAGTGCATGCTGGTGTACGGCGTTCTCATACACCCCAACAACATCGGTACTGCTCACCAATCTTTGCAACGCGTCGCCATTCTCCACACGCACCAACACCATGGGGAGGTGGGTGTAATCCAGCTGCGTGGTAATTCCCGCTTTACCGATGGCGCGCAGTGCGCGGGATTTTATTTTGCGGTACTGCTTGACTTTAAAAGTCCGTATTTCATCGCGGTCAACCTCATCGGCATCGTCTTTATCCGCGTCGGATTTATCTGCGTCGTGTTTAGCGTCGTCATGTTTATCCTTGCCATGCTTATCCTTGCCATGTTTATCCTCGTCATCATCAGCTTCAGCAGCGGCCCGCAGTGTACGCACCGCGTGTGCGATTTTTGTGGTGTTGAATACCACGATGACGTCTTGGGCAGTACCTGTCTGGGTTGCCGCTGTTACCGAAGCCGGTGCAATGGTTGCGGCCAGCGCCGGTTGTGCCAGCACGGCGACCGCCACAATGGCGCAAGCAGCCTGGGTGTGTGCTTTTAAATAGCTAACGTAAAACCATTTCATAATCATTTCCTTTGCTGCGTCGTGCACCGTGATGAAACGGAAACGGGACTTCCGGAAAAATTCCGAAGCCCCGTTTTATCGTCCTGTTCAGGTGATGACTGACTCCATATCGGGAGCTGAATTTCTTACGGTTGTGTGACGGTGCTGGTGTCCAGGGTCACGGCGGTTTGAGCCAACAACCGGCCGTTGGCGGTTGCGCCGGTGGCCAGAGTGATCGCGGTTTTAGACAACACGATGCCTGCCATATGCGCGGTGGTATCCAGTGCCACTGCACCGGCTGACTGCCAGAAAATATTCTTGGGCAGTGCACCACCGGCCAGAATTACACGCGTACCGGCAGCCTGGGTAATCCCGCCTGCAATCTGGAAAATCCAGACATCATTGGGGCCACCGTTGAGCGTGACGTCGGTGGAGATCAAAACCCCGGTGCCCCATTTGTAAAGACCAGGAACCAGAGTTTTTCCGCTCACATCGCCGCTGTACAGTTCGGTGAAGTCAGGAGTGACTCGTCCGGCCGCATCGGTGTACGCCGCTTCCATATTGCTTACTGCGGTGCCCAGATTAGAAGGCGTAGGTGACGCGTAGTCGGCGGCATAGGCCTTTCCAACCACTTGAGTGGAAGTCGAAAATGTATTCGAGCTATCCAAGGTTAACGAGAACCCGGTGATAGCGGTGGCAGCGATAGGGCTCACACCGATATCGCCGGTCACTGCCGAAGCGGGAACCGTCGAGATTCCTGACTTCGCCAGAATCACAAAATTTCCGGCCGCTCCGAGGTTGAGCGCAGCGGGACCTTTCCCTGACGCAGGCGGCGGGGTGATGGGCGGCGGTGTGGGCGGAGGAGTTCCGCCGCCGCTGTCGTCGTTATCGTGGTTACATCCGACCATGAACACCGCCAGAGGCGCTGCCAATAGCCACAGTTTCTTGTTGAAAATCTTTGTCATGTGTAATCCTCAAATGTGAAAGGTGATGTGAGAAACAAGGTGTGCAGCACTCCGTGCCTTGAAAAACAACATCCTTGTGAGCCTGCATTTGTAGCCCTTTCGTCCAGCATCCTCTGTTCGCTGCCGTACGTTAAACGCATAAAAACGCACGCATGAATCTGGGTCGTGCAGAAACGGAAACGGGGCTTCGGAATATTTCCCGAAGCCCCGTTGTTACCGCTCTGTCTTGCGTATGACTTGCTCCGATCAGGAGTCAAATCGGTTACGGCTGTGTGACGGTACTGGTGTCTAAGGTCACAGCGGTTTGAGCCAGCAATCTGCCGTTGGCGGTTGCACCCGTAGCCAGGGTGATTGCGGTTTTAGACAGAATGATGCCTTCCATGTGCGCCGTCGTATTGAGGGCAACTCCACCGGCGGACTGCCAGAAGATGTTCTTGGACTGTGCACCACCGGACAGAACTACGCGGGCTCCAGCAGCCTGGGTAATCCCGCCTGCGATCTGGAAGATCCAGACATCATTCGGACCACCATCAAGCGTGACGTCGGTGGAGATCAAAACTCCGGTGCCCCACTTGTAAAGACCAGGCGCCAAGGTTTGACCGCTGATGTCGCCGCTGAGCAGCTCGGTGTGATCGGGATTTTCACGGCCCGCCGCATCGTTATACGCCGCTTCCATGTTGCTTACGGCGGTGGTCAGATTCGACGGCGTCGGAGACGCATAGTCCGCTGCATACACCTTGCCGACCACCTGAGTGGAAGTCGAAAATACATTCGAGCTATCCAAGGTTAACGAGAACCCGGTGATGGCAGTTGCAGCAATGGGGCTCACAGCAATATCGCCCGTGATTGCGGAAGCTGGGACCGTCGAGATTCCCGATGCTGCCAGAATCACGAAATTACCGGCGGTTCCAAGATTGACCGCTGGCGGGCCTTTCGCCGGAATTGGGCCAGGAGTTGCCGCTGTTTTGAAGCTCCACATCGTGGCGACCAAGGCATTGCCTGCCAGATCCATGACTCCCGTGCTCAGCGTCGCGGTAAATTCGGTATCGGCCGCAAGGTCTTCTACCGGGTTCAAGGTTGCAACGTTACCCGCATAGGTTACGACGCTCGGAACCAGCGTTGTCCCCTGCATTAAGGCAAAGGTTGCGCTGCTGATGGTTTCCGTTTTCAGCGCCTCACTGAACGTTACAGTAATGTCCGCGTTGCGGGCGACATCAATGGCTGTATGTGCAGGGACCAAGGCGTTGATAGAGGGTGGGGTCGTGTCGAACGTGGCAGGGGTTGATCCCGGCTGCGTCACGGTACTGGCATCTAATGTCACAGCCGTCTGTGCCAGCAGTCTACCGTTGGCGGTTGCACCCGTAGCCAGGGTGATGCCGGTCTTAGACAGTACGATGCCTTCCATATGCGCGGTGGTATTCAGTGCAACCGCACCGGCACTCTGCCAGAAAATGTTCTTGGCCAGTGCGCCACCGGCCAGCAGTACGCGAGTACCGGAAGCCTGGGTAATCCCGCCTGCGATCTGGAAAATCCAGACATCAGTGGATTTGCCATTGAGCG
>JANOOV010000321.1:0-14010 GCA_031421535.1 Gammaproteobacteria bacterium | reverse complement strand
GATACGCGCACGGTTTCCAACCGCGTCATGCCACTGCGCGGCTCGAAACGCGGCACGCGCATTGCGCCGCTATCGACCACCACGCGTACCCCTTCGATAGTCAAACTGGTTTCGGCAATCGACGTGGCCAACACAATTTTGCGCAGGCCGGGTTTGCACGGCTGAATCGCCGCCTCTTGCGCGGCGCGCGGTAAATCACCGTACAAGGCATGCACACTGACGCCACTAGGCAACGCAGTCGCACGCAACAACGCGCCGACTTTGTGAATTTCGCCCGCGCCGGGCAAAAACACCAGCACACTACCGGGCTGCTCCTGCACTGCCTGCACCACGACGCGCGCCAGCACCGCCAGTCTGTCACGCTCAGGCACCGTGCCGACGTAGCGGAGCTCGACCGGAAAGCTGCGCCCGCTGCTGGTAATCAGCGGCGCATCATTCAGCAAGCGCGCGACCGGTGCAGCATCGAGCGTCGCCGACATCACCAGCACGCGTAATTCCGGGCGCAGATTACGTTGCACGTCCAGGCACAGGGCCAAGCCTAAATCGGTGTGAATGCTGCGCTCGTGAAACTCGTCGAAAATCACCAGGCCCACGCCGGGCAATTCCGCATCGCTCTGCAACATGCGTGCGAGCACACCTTCGGTGACGACTTCCACACGCGTGCGCGCGCTCACCTTGGTATCCATGCGCGTGCGGTAGCCGATGGTCGCGCCCGCTGCTTCACCAAGGAGTTCCGCCATCCAGCCCGCCGCATTACGCGCCGCCAGACGGCGCGGCTCCAGCATGATGATGCGTTGGTTTTGCAACCACGGCTCATCCAGCAACGCGAGCGGCACGCGCGTGGTTTTGCCCGCACCGGGCGGCGCTTGCAACACCGCGCAGGTGCGCGCAGCGAGTGCGTGTTTCAGCTCGGGAAGAACGGCATCGATGGGGAGTTCAGTCACAACAAGTTACCGGCGAGAATTGGCCAGTATTGTACGTCGACGGAAACCGCTTAAGGGATGGACTTTACAGTCACGAAACGTGACTGATGCGCGCGGATACTGCCGCCGCGACCAAAATTCGGATCGACACCGCCTTGCAGGAAACGGTCGACGATGATCAGCAAATCGCAGGTCGCACTGGCTGCGGCGGTAAAGCTCCCGACCGGAATCGTCACTGTGCCGGTATCAACTGTGAGCGTCGGTGTCGGTGACCATTTTTCATTGACCCCAGTAGGACAAGCAACGGCAGCTTTTACTTCAACCCAGGCCGCTGCTTGCGCCGGTGACCAGCTAATCACCAGATCGGCGCTGCGTGTTGCCAGAGCGCCGCTCGCGGGTGTGTTGATCACAAACGCCTCCGGCAATACGACGGATGAATTTGGAGCATCGGCGAAATCCGCGCGCTCCAGCGCAACAATAAACCTGTCGCCCACTTTTGCGATATCAAAACGCGCCCGATACGGTGCGGCAATCCAGAAATCTGAAAATAGCAGGGGGATTCCCGACACGACTTCAGGGCCGCCATCCATGACCTTGTGTGCCGCCGTCGCGGCATCGACGCGATCAAATAAATCGCCATTTCCACCTGCCGCATCGACTGGCACATTGAGCGACACGAGCATCCGGTCGTCCCCCTCCAGCACCACGTGGGTGTCCGAATTTGCATCTCCCTTTTTAAGGTCGGCTGTCACCAGAATTATGCTCTCGCCGAACGACCAGGCATTGATATCCGCATACATATCGGAGGTCGCGACATCCTTGGAGCCGACCACGTCGTCGCCACAGCCCGTCACCATTACGACCAGCAATGCGAGCACGCACTGCATCAACCTGTCAGCGAAACACATAGTGAACCCCCAACGCGTATTGACTGATGTCTGTCCCGCTGATGTTGTTGTAACGCTGCCAGCGCAGCGAGATTGCCGCACCCTCTTTAATCAGTGCGCCACGGATATTCATCCACACGCCCGCGCCGAAAGTCGCGGCGGTGCCGTCATCGCGACCAAAGTGCTCGCGCACAACTTGTGAGTTGGCTTCCCAGCGCTGCACGCCGAGCAAAGCTTCGAGCTCAAACCAGGTATTGACTTCATAACGCGGAAGCGCGGCAAGCGTAACTCCCCATACGCGCACGTCGGTGTCCGCAGAGCTGGTATGAGAAAACTGACCGAGAGCGGAGTAAGTCACCTCTGCGCTGACGCCCTCAAAACGATAACCGGCAGCGTAATTCCAGGATTGCGCGCTTCCAAAATTCGTTGCTTTGGGCGTTGCGCTACCGGCACTAACACCGATAGCCCAGCCGTGTGCAGCAGCATCGGCGACGACCTTGCCGGGCGCGGCACACATCGCCCACGCGGCGAGCAACAGCGGCAACAATTTGGTCTTGCGTGTAATCACGTTGAAATCCGTTTGCTGAAAAACAAAACGGAGTGTAGCAAGCTATGATCATATTCACACAGGCGGTGTCGACAACAAGCAGTGGCTTGATGGGAATGGTACCCACTATTAACGACCAACCTCAGTCACAAACTTCTGTTACGCAATCCGTAGCGCCTGGCGTTGGCGAAAAGACCCCGGCTGAGCCGGGGCCTACATTATCAACCAGTCGCTGAAATGAAAAACTTTACCTCACTCAGAATGCCTAATCATTAGTAGCAACCTAAGCTTTCAGGTGTAGTGCGGCTACGGACGAACCTGGTTCTATAGTTGTTTGCAACATAGCCAGTGCACGGTGAGAATATCGAAAAATTGTTGCCAGCCGCCTTATACAAAGCATATGCATCGACGTGCAGCTTTAACCCCGTTGTCATGTTCGGCACGATGGCTAATTCGAGGGCATTCAGCTGACGAAAGCGATTGTTTGGATCGTTGACCGGGCTCATATAAATTGAGCCGAGCCTAGTCATAGAGGGACAAAAAATCACATCTGGAAATATCGGACGAGGCCCTAATAAAGCCGGACAAAATCCAATTCGCATCGTGTAGCGCTCGGTACTCACTGGCCAGTATTGCCCCGCCCCATTCGAATAATGCACCGTACCGTTGTAGTTGGAGTAGCCCTCGATGATTGTCGTTGGCAACGGCACTTCCAACAAGGTTCGATCAATCGGCCTTAAGTAAAGATTCGCCACCTCTTGGACGCACTGTTCCCAAAACTCAAAACACAGCGTGCCCGAGGTGCGCAGCGCATTCTCATTGAATTGCAGATCAATAACCATTTGCGTTAATGCGTCAATTTTCGCCTGGGTGAGATCGGTAGTGAACGAGTTCAACACGCGTAATGCGCGCAGCTCATCATCCACGCTCTGCTGCAACTGCTGCGTCAAGCTATCACGGGCTTGACGCACCGCCAGAGGAAGGATGTCGGGCGTGAGTAATACCCCCGCTGCGTCATAACCCAGCAGGTGGTTGCCGAGGATGCTGGAACCCACTGGATTGTTTGGGTCGATCACGCTAATTTGCGAAGGAAACCCAGTGACGGAATCCGCCGCATAATTATTGATCACCTGCATCATCGCATCACAGGCAGTGAGATCGGAAAATGAACAGGTCAGCACGGGTGCTTCAGTGGCGCCGGGTTGCGCCCCCATGATGCTGCCCAACTTACGCGGGTCGCCACCTGCCTGAATCGCGCGGATGGTTACTGAACCACGCAGTTTCAACTTGTCGGTAGTTTTCTTGATTTCCGCGTGTGCGTTCCAGCGCCCGACCACGCCGCCGCGCGCAGCCATATCAAAATTGAACGCCTTTTTCTCCATCTCGTTCGCGAATTCCAGCTTTACCGAATAGAACAACGCACCGCCAACCTCGCGCTGATCGTTGTACTTGTCGCCGCAAACCTTGAGAAAATCGGTAGTGCTCTTGTTGAGGTTAGTGATGCCGTCGGTGTTTAGCCCCGAGGGAGCAAACATTTGATTGTTTAGCTTGATGACGTAGCGAAACAGATAGACATCGGAATAGGTGTTTACCGCAGAACCCTGCTGAAACGATGTTTCCGCCTGAATCTTGAATGCACTGGATTTGTATCCTCCGCCGAGTGCCACACACGTAAAGTTTGCGTTTTGCTGATTGCTGAGCGAATGCTCGAACAGCAGATCGCCATACGAAGTTCCGTCGAAGTAAGTTGTGCCCTGCAAGCACAGCGTTTTAATCGCCTCACGATTCGAATCGAAGCCGCGGCCGATACTCAACACAGGCTCAGCGGTTCCTGTCGCCAACCCCTGAATGGGTGCCGCCTTAAATCCCTGAACAGAAGGTGCGGACTCGAACGGAATGGTGGCATCAAATGGTGCCAGCACAGGGCTCGTTGCATATACGACCAATGGTAGAAATACCAGACCACATAACGCAGCTCTTCCCAGTTTTTTTATTACGCGATTTGCTGCTGTCGATGTATCCAGACACTTTTGTGTTGTGTTGTGTTGTCATAAATTCTCCATGATTTAT
Source organism: Gammaproteobacteria bacterium (assembly GCA_031421535.1). Taxonomy (GTDB): domain Bacteria; phylum Pseudomonadota; class Gammaproteobacteria; order SG8-11; family SG8-11; genus UBA6921. Next base: position 9,583 of record JANOOV010000321.1, on the reverse strand, counting down.
TAATTGATAGTCTCCAATAAGTAATGACCGTAAATATTGAACATGGTGGTTATACGCGCTTGGCACTTGACATGCCCGGTGCAATATTCACGCATCGACTTAAGCGTCAGTTAAGCGCGCGTGAAAATATTTTTTCATTACCTGTGATTTATTGTCTGAGCTTTAGCGCCGGACGACGTAGAGCCAAACCTTGATCGCAATTTTAAGCGCCTGTTATTGAAATAAACCCCATCCCTGCAATATGCTCCGCCAGTGCATGACTGGATAGCGCAGACGTTAAAATGGTTTTGATTCTTCAGGAGATACCCAAATGACACCATCAATGAAATATTTTACCGGTCCCATCCTGCTTGGCGCCGCAGTTGCGCTCAGCGGTTGCGCGGGCAGTGGCGGCGACGACGACAAAGGTAAAGGCGGCCCCGGCGTACCCGCAAATGCAATTACGATCACCGCTGCCAACGCAGAAGCAACAGTAAAGTCTGCCACTGCAACAAAAGATCTTGTGCCAACATTCGGAGAGCCGACACCCGCAGTGAATCTTACGTTGAAGGGATCGCTTGATTTGGCGAAGAAAATACGGCAGTCAAGTAACTCTGGTCCAGCAACGGCGACGGGTGTAACGCTAACTGAGAATTGCCCTGGAGGTGGAACGATCACAGGCTCCTTCACCGAATCCGGCAATACTGATTCCGGTTCGATTACTTTCAATAAATGCGTTGACGAAGGTTTCACACTCAGTGGCACTCTTGATTTTTCCGAAACGCTCGATCCGAGCACCACCGTCTATTCAGTGACTGCCTCCGGCAACCTGAGCGCAACAGGTAACGGCACGACCGTCAACTTTAACGGGTTTGATTTCGCGGAAAACGGAAATCTAAACAACATGACCTATACCATCACTAAGTTTACCTACGCGTTTGATGTCACTACAAACGGCAGCTCGGGTGGCGGCTTCCTGGTAGAACTCACTGCACCGATTGTAGAAAGTACCGGTGACTTCTGCCCCGAAAGCGGTGCGATCAAGATCACCGGTGCAAACAGCACCACGGCTGAACTCATCTACAACGGCAACGGAACGGTCACCATCAAGGCCAATGGTACTGTCGTCAATGCAGCGGCAGCGTGCATCTAGTTTTTATCCGGTCACCATTGTAGACCTCAAAAAAGGGACGGAAGCCACGATGCTCCCGTCCCTTATTCTTATCGAGCTTTGAAAACATCCCATCACTTACTCGTTGTCTGCGCGCTGTTTTCTGCTTCGTTACGTAGCGAAACAGTGATTTCGGTTGCTCCCGCTTTTCTGCACTTCGATTACACCGAATACGACACGCGTAGTCGCGTGCTGGATCGCGAGACCGGCTGGATACCCGGCCTGCAGCTTGTCGGCACGACCAGGATCACGGGGTATGTGCTGATGGAATTCAGCGCTTCTGCCTACCATGGCGCGGTTGACTACACGGGCCATACCAGCAGAGGCAGGGCCCATCAAACGCGCACCGATGAAACACTGGCGCATGCGGGCACGCGGCTGACCGGCCGCCTCACAGCGCAGACGAATTTATTTTTGGGCGCGCAGTTTCGCGAATGGCGCAGAGACATTCGCGACAACAACGGCGTCTTCGGCATATTTGAAATTTATAAATGGTATGAATTGTCAGCGGGTGCGGAAGCCGTGTTATTAACCAGCAACACGCAACAGTGGCGGGTTGAAGTTAGTGGTTTAAAAATAATCAATCCGGAACTCTTTGTCGATTTGGGCAGAGTGAACGCGGGCACTGCGAATTTGCGCTTGGGCGAAGAATTCGGCGGAAGGTTCAAATTAACGTGGAGCTATATCCTCAACGCTCCCTGGGCAATGAATGTGGATACGTATGTTGAATTCTGGGACTTTGGCCGCAGCGATTTGCAGCGCACGAGTAATGGTGCAACGTTAGTCAGCGAACCGCGCAGCGAGACCCGCAATGCGGGGGTACAACTCGCATTGCAATACACGTTTTAACCTCAGCGCTGACGCCCTCAAAACGATAACCGGCGCCGTAATTCCAGGATCGCCCGCTCCCAAAATTCGTTGCTTTAGGCCTTGCGTGGAATTGCGTGGAATTACGTTGAAATCCGTTTATTGTACGTCGGCGGTTTTATCTTCAAGTATCCCGGCTTGATTCGCCGTCAAGAAAAATCTTTCACCAGCGCGGCGCGTATCCGCGGCGCAACCGGATCGACGTCGTAGCGATAAGCCGCATGGTCAATGCCGAGTGCCAGCGCCGCGCCTGATTTTACAGCAGCAATCATCGCGGAATTAAACTCAAAGCGCAGGAAATGCACCGACGAGGTTTTTTCTGCGTTCTCGCGTTCCAGATCTTCGTCGGCAACGGCCCACACCTTGTCAAAACCCTGCACCCGTACCCACACGCGGTCTTCGACACCCTTCAAACCCGCGAGCGCGATGCGCCGTTCACTTTCGTCGGGGTATTCCAGCATGAAGGTGGCTTTGAGATTGGCGCCGTCGGGGATCATCGGGTTGTAAGCATTGAGTTCGTCCTGAATTCCTTCCGCCTCGAACACGCGCTCCACACGTAACATCTCTTGAATCTGATAGTGCATGGTCAGGCGATCTTCGAAATACAGGGTTGCATGCGGGCCAATCTCCACATGGCGATTTTTTTTGTGCTCCAACACCTGAGTGCGCATCTGGGTGCGCAGCTGCGCATATTTTTCCAGGCTGTATAAATCGTCGCGCGTTAAAAGTTTCATGGCGTTCATCTCTCGATTCCGTAGGCTTGACGTAATAACGACAGCGGGTGTTCCGGCGCCTTGCCGTTTTTCAACCCATTCTCGATCTGGTGCCCGGCCATCGGGCAATCGCTGCTGTAATGATCCGGCACCGCTTGCTGCACACGTTCCACGACGGGCTTACCAATTTTCATCGAGAAATCGTGAAACTCCTGTTTTACCGCGTAGGTGCCGTTGTGTCCCGAGCAGCGCTCTATGGTTTCGATCTGCGTTCCCGGCACCAGTTGCAGCAGGTCGCGCGTTTTCAGACCCATATTCTGTACACGCAAATGACAGGCCACGTGGTAGGAAATTTTTCCGAGTGAAGTCTTAAAATCGATTTTCAACTTGCCGCCCTTGTGGCGCAGCATCAGATACTCAAACGGATCGAAGATCGCTTTCTTGACTTTTAATACGTCGGGGTCGTTCGGAAACATCAGCGGCAATTCCTGCTTGAACATCAGCACACACGACGGCACCGGCGCGATAATGTCATAACCCGCGTCGATCATTTGCGCCAACAGCGGAATGTTGGCTTGTTTCGCGCGCATCACCGCATCCAGATCGCCTAATTCCAATTTGGGCATGCCACAGCATTGCTCCTTACTGACCAGCGTGACCGGAATCCCGTTGTGCTCGAACACCGCGATCAAGTCTTCTCCGATGTCCGGCTCGTTGTAATTGCCGTAACAGGTGGCGAATAACGCGACTTTGCCACGCGTATGCTCGGTCGGCTCCGCCGTCAGCGCAGGCGCAGCACGACGCGTGACGCGCTTGCGCAAAGTGTCGCTGTGATATTCGGGAAGAATCGCGCCAGGGTGCACACCCAATACTGCCGAGGTGACTTTGCGCAACGTAGGGCTCTTGTTCGCGACGTTAATCACCTGCACTACCACCGGAATGCTGGCAAGTTTTCCCACGGCGTCGGTGCTCGACAATATTTTATCGCGCACGCGCGTCTCGCCCTTTTTAAAATTCACCGCTTTGGCGCGCAACATTAAATGCGGGAAATCCACGTTCCATTCATGCGGGGGAACGTAGGGACATTTGGTCATGTAACACAGATCGCACAGATAACATTGATCCACGACCTTCATGTAGTCGGTCTTTTTCACGCCGTCGACTTCCAGCGTCGGCGAGCCATCCACCAGATCAAACAGCGTCGGAAACGCGTTACACAAACTTACACAGCGACGACAGCCGTGACAAATGTCGTACACGCGCTCCAGCTCTTTGTGTAACGCTGCTGCGTTATAAAACTCGGCGTTGTTCCAATCGAGTGCGTGACGGGTCGGCGCTTGTAGATTGCCTTCGCGCATCGGGCCAGTGGGTACGGACATGGCAAGGGATCCTGGATTGATATTTAAATGTGGGGCTGTGAACTCCCCAGCCCCCAGGGAAAAAATTGCTTACTTGCCCAACGAATCCAGCGCTTTCTGGAAACGATTGGCATGTGAGCGCTCAGCTTTCGCCAGCGTTTCAAACCAATCGGCAATTTCGCTGAAGCCTTCGGTGCGCGCAGCTTTGGCCATGCCTGGATACATGTCGGTGTACTCGTGGGTCTCACCCGCAATCGCGGCTTTCAGATTGCTCGCCGTTGGGCCGATGGGTAACCCAGTGGCCGGGTCGCCGACCGCTTCGAGATATTCCAAATGCCCGTGCGCATGGCCGGTTTCACCTTCGGCAGTGGAACGAAATACCGCCGACACGTCGTTGAAGCCTTCCACATCCGCTTTTGCTGCGAAATACAAGTAACGACGATTCGCTTGTGATTCGCCCGCGAACGCGTCTTTCAAGTTCTTTTCCGTCTGACTGCCTTTGAGTTGCATGGTGAACAACCTCCATAATTTATTTAGTTAGGTGGCTAGGGGGGATTTAGAATTCGTCTAAACCTGTGAAGTAGGCTAAATTAAATACCGGATGGCTGTCAATCCTCCGTTAGCCCTAAATAGTACTGTCCGCTCTCTCCAAAATAGAACGGCTAGAGGTTTGACGAATATCAGCTGCTTCCATAGAATGCACGCCTCTTAACGGGCGATTAGCTCAGCGGGAGAGCACTGCCTTCACACGGCAGGGGTCGCAGGTTCAATCCCTGCATCGCCCACCAAAAAGCAGTAAGACAGCCACTACCGAGATACCGGGGTGGCTTTCGCATAGTGCGTCGGAAAGGCTACGGTAAGCACAGTGGCGTAGCTGGCAAAACATCAGCGGACTTCTTGGACCGCAATTTTACTCAAGCTTTTGCAGCCTGGATTTCAAGTCGACTGCACGGGCGCGATAGAGCTTCGCGCTCGCATGCTCGGGCAGCAAAACCAGCACGCGATCCCAAATTGCAATCGCCTTGTCCAGATTCTGTTTTCCATATTCCACCATGGCGTCGCGGTGCATGATCTCCACGGCGCTCTCATTGATGCTCGCGATGTGTTGCAAGGCCGCTTCGTGTTTGGGATCGCGCTTGAGCAATGCATAAAACGCCTCCAGCGCCTTGTCGCTGTCGCCCGCCACCATGTACTCGGTACCTGCCTTGTAGAGCCGGGTGACCTCGCGCTGCTTCTCCACTTGCCGAAGCTGTTTTTTAAGCTTGTCGTTACCCGGCTGAATCGACAGCGCGCTTTCCAGCACGCTCTGGGCGTCGATCAGATTTTCGTTTTGCACAAGTTCTTCGGCATATTTTCCGTAAACCAGCACCAACAGCTCGCGGGCATCACCGCTGTCTGTACCGGCACCTTGCAAAATTTCAATCGCTTGTTGGTATTTACCGGCGTCGTAGAGCCGCCTTGCACGCTGGGCGCGTGGCTCTTCCCCGCCCCGCGCAGAGCCAACGCGGGGGGGATCATCGCCCCGAGAGCCCGCGCGGGAGGAACCATCTCCCACTACAGAAACCGGCGCGTTACCAGGTTTTTTACCCGGCACCCGGATTGTTAGGCCCGGCTCCAGCCGACTTGGGTCAGTAATGCCGTTGAACTTGGCAAGAATATGAAACTTAAGCGGTTCATCCAGAAAGCGCTGCGCGATACCAGATAGGGTATCGCCCGCCTGAAGCGTGTAGGCAAACGCCTCCTGCGAACCGAAATACTTGGCGGGCTCCGTCAAGATTTGCGCCAACAGGCTGCGCGCCATCTTGTTTTCCGGATCAATCCGTAAAGCCGCATCAAGCTCGGTTTTCGCATTGGCTTCCTGGCCCACCTGCAACGCACTCACCGCTTTTTGAATGTGCTCGCGGGCCACACGCTCGCTATTTGCAAGTGCGGGATTAGCAACCACAACGGGGGGCGCTTTCGATGGCGAGGCGCTCGATACGGCGCTGCCGGTATTTTGGACGGGAGGCACGGCTACGCAGGAGACAAGTACGCACAGTGCTATCTGCATCACCCCGATACGCAAGCGGGTACGGAGTAGCGCACGCACTTTCTGCGCGGTGTACATTCGATTTTGAGGTTCCATAGTTACGCGGTATTTTACCGACCACACCGGCGCGACGCGAGGAATCAATCACCAATACCGGAATTCCGAGCTATTTTTTATCCAACCTTTGCAATTTATCCTTCAGTTCCACCGCGCGTGCGCGGTACAACTTGGCCAGCTCGTGATTGGTATCCATTGCCAGTACGCGATCCCACAGATCAATCGCTTTATCGAGATTTTGTTTGCGATACTCCGTCATCGCATCTTTATGCATCGATTCCACGGCATCGGACTTCATGCTCAATATCTGCTTCTTGGCCCCTTCATGCGTGGGGTCAAGCTTGAGCACCCCACTGAACGCATCCAGCGCTTTGACGCTATCGCCGACTGCAACCGCATCGGTGCCCGTCTTATACATCCGGGCGGCTTCACGCTGCCGCTCCACTTGCTTGAGTTGCTTTTTGAGTTTGTCGTTGCCCGGTTGAATGGATACTGCTTTTTCCAGAATATTTTGTGCTTCCAGCAAATTGGCTTTTTGCGCCAGCTCGTCGGCGTATTTGATGTACGACAGCACTAGCAAATCGCGCCCCTCGCCGCCCTCGGCCCCGCCGCCTTCCAGCAACTCAATGGCGTCCTGATATTTACCGGCATCGTAGAAACGCTTGGCCTGTAGCACGCGTGACTCTTCACCGGGAGACACCAAAGCCTCAACCGGTCGCTTGCCCGGCACCCGGATGGTTTGCCCCGGCTCCAGGTGACTGGGATCGGTGACGCCACCGAACTTGGCGAGAATATGAAATTTGAGTGGATCGTCGAGAAAGCGCCGCGCGATGGTCGATAACGAATCGCCAGACTGCACCGTATAACTGAACGATTCCTGCCCGCCGAAATACTGCACCGGATCGGCTTGAATCTGCGTCATCAGGCTCTTGGCCATTTTGTTTTCCGGATCCTGGCGCAATGCCGCTTCGAGATCCACTTTTGCGTTGGCTTCCTGCCCATACTGCAACGCAGTAACCGCATTTTGAACATGTTCGCGCGCGCTCAGGTTATCGACCTTTGGCGCGTCTGTGGAATGCTTCGTCGGCGCGCTCTTCGTGTCGTCAGGTTTGACCGTGCCGGTCTGACCGATCGCCGCCGTACTGCTCACCTTCCTGGGCATTGGCACCGTGCCGCAGGCGCTCAGCGCTGCCACCAGCGACAGTAAAACAATCTTGTCCAACACCGTAGAACGGCAGGTGGCAGGCTTGTTTGATGGATACAGTTTTTTCATTGTTGTGATCACTGCGACGTAGTGAAGTTGCGAGATGCGACGGGTGCCCGGCTACTTAAGCGCGTAATGCAATCCGATGCTGAAAAAAATAATATCCTTGTCAATACCGGTGATCTCGCCTTCAAGCGTCAACGCGTCCGCGATACGCGTGCCCGCACCCACCCCCCCCGACAGACCAAAACCTTTGGACGTTTTATTACTGAGCTGGCCGCTGCGCTTCACATTCTCATACAGCAAGCCAAGCTTGCCTTTAACATACGCGACATCCGTCAGCGGAGCGCGGTAAACGCCGTAACCCGCCAGGGTATAAACGCGGTAGTCACCTTTCTCAAACACAACACCGGCATTGTTCGTCTGCTCATACTTACCGCCGAACAACCCCAAGTTAAGTTCACTCTCAATCGTGATTTCCGGCGTTATCCCATAACCGTACAACAGCCCGATCGAGCCGAGCGTATCAGCGCTGTTCAGTTTTACCGACATTATTCCAAACTTGCCCAACACATACTGATCACCACGATCCGCCCATGCGTTGCCGCCACACGCAGCCAGTACCAACATCAACGCTTTAACAATTGTTTTCATAACTTACTCCCGACCATATTGATGAAGAGTCCCGCGCAATAAGTAGCGGTATGTTACTTTCTTTGGCGGCACTCCACAATTGCAGTGAGCCGAGTGTAACGAGCAAACGGAAAACCTGAATTATTTATTTTGGACGCCCGATCAGGTGTCCTCGAATGTTCACTTCCTTCGTAAATGAAGTAAGTGAACAGGATGTCCGCGAGGCCATCCACGCGTCGATCAGTGACGTGTGCTTTGATTTCGACAACACTGTTACCCGGTACCGTCCTCAGCTCGACAACGACTTCGACGTGTTGATGAACAAGTCGGTCGGCATCAGCCGGTGCTTGGTGTGTAGTTTCAGACCCGCCCAGAGTCCGAGGTTGGCCAGCGCCACTGCGTCGTTGCAGATGAACTCTTCCGAAGTACCGTCGTTTTCGCTGTTCAGGCCGATCTCGAAGCGTTCGTAGAATTCCAGTTGCGCGGCCAGCCCGCCGTTAAACCGGACGGCGTTTTTCTCCACGATACCCAGCAGCGTCATGCTCAGCGTGTGGTAGTTCAACCTCCAGCCCTTGCTCGATGGCCGCTGCTTGAATTTGTCAAGGTTGCGGCGCAGTAACTGCGCGGCGGTGCCCGGGTCGTTGAGCAGACAGGCTTGCAGCGCATCGACGTAATTGCACACTTCCACGTCCATCGGGTCGTCGTCGGGCGAGCGGCGCGGCCACGGGGCAAAGCGCCGCGCCAGCGCGAAGTCGCTGGCCATGAAGGCGGCGTTGAAGCCGGAGATGGCGTACACCTCATCAACACGACACCAATCCGATTTGTCGCCCAGATACTCCGGCAACGCGGGATCATAGGCCATGCGAAAACTCATCTCGATGCACTCGGCGGCTTTCTGAAATGCGGCGCGTGCTTCCTTCACGGCGGCGCGGGTTGACAGGCTCTGGAACCAGACGCCGTGCAGGTAGCGGGCGCGGCCCAGGGTCATGTAGTCGAGGTGCATGCTGGTGTAGAACGCTTGATCGCGTTCACCTGCCTCGATTCTCTTTCGGCGTTTTTCAATACCCTTTAGCGATATCTCAATCCACCATTCAGTCTCGTCCCGGTCCGGCCCCATGCGCGGTGTCGTCATTCGCCATGCTCCTCAATGAGTTTTTGCTTCGTGGATTCAAAATTGTCGAGCTTGAATTCATCGGTCTGTTTCACGATGTTGCCTTTGTGGTCGCGCTCGAACACGCGCACTTGGCCGGTCTCGGTGTTGGTGTGCGTAGACATGTGCTGTTTACGTCCGCCGTTGTCATCCACTTCTTGCCACAATTCCATTTCCTGCGTCGTGTACGGACCACCGATGCGGGTCGACGGCATGCCGATCTTCTTGCGTTTTTTGGTCAACATCTTCTTGGCGTAGGCTTCGTTCTTTGGGGCGGAGCTCAGCGCGATTCGCCAGGATGGCATTCACCCGGAACTGTTGGGCGTGGAGAAACTGGTCTCGGAAGATGCAGCGCGACGCGCACTGTTGCGGATGCACGAAGCCTCCGGCACCGCGTGGCTGGACCGGCACCTGGCGAAGAC
>JANOOV010000320.1:0-11166 GCA_031421535.1 Gammaproteobacteria bacterium | reverse complement strand
CGGACGCGCCGGACGCCTGGGCGAAGGTTCTTCCCGAGATGATGACCCGCGAGACCATCGATCAGGTGCTGGCTTATCTGCGCACGTCGGGCGCTAAGGTGCTGGACTTGACCGGTGGCGCACCAGAATTAAACATGCACTTTCGTTACTTCGTGCAGCAAGCGCGCGCGCTGGGAGTGCGCGTGATTGACCGCTGCAATCTCACGATATTGTTTGAGCCGGGGCAAAGCGATCTTGCCGAGTTTCTTGCACAGCACCACGTCGAGATCACCGCCTCGCTGCCCTGTTACCTGGAAGACAATGTGAATCAGCAGCGCGGTTCAGGCGTATTCAAGCGCAGCATTCTCGCGCTGCAAAAATTGAACGCGCTGGGTTACGGCCAGACCGGTAGCGGTTTGATTTTGAATCTGGTGTACAACCCGCAAGGCCCATCCTTGCCGCCGCCCCAGGAGGCGCTGGAGCTTGACTACAAAAAACAGTTGGGCGAACAGTACGGCATTGTGTTCAATCAGCTTTACGCGCTGGCCAACATGCCGATTCAGCGCTTTGGCTCGACGCTGATTTCACAGGGGGGATTCCAGGATTACATGGCGTTGCTGCGCGGCGCGCACAATCCCGCTGCGCTGAATAATGTCATGTGCCGCTCCCTCATCAGCATCGACTGGCAAGGGTATGTGTACGATTGCGATTTCAATCAGATGCTCGGCGTACCGCTGGGCGCTGTAAAGCAACCGCGCATCCACATTAAAAAATTGTCCGCAGTTGATCTCGTCGGCAAACCCATTACCGTGAAAGACCATTGCTACGGGTGCACCGCCGGACAAGGCAGCAGTTGCGGCGGCGCACTCATTTAGGAGACCCACATGAACGTAACGCAAACCGTGTTGGACCGTTATTCAGAAGGCGCAAAAGAAGTGCAGCCGACATTATGTTGCCCGGTCGATTACGATGCCGGGTTGCTCGCGATGCTGCCTAAAGAAATTGTCGAGAAAGACTACGGCTGTGGCGACCCGTCGCGCTATGTGCGCGCGGGCGACGTGGTGCTGGATCTGGGCAGCGGCAGCGGAAAAATCTGCTACATGGCGGCGCAACTGGTCGGGTCGCAGGGCTTTGTCATCGGTGTTGACATGAACGACGACATGCTCGCTTTGGCAGGAAAATATCAGGCTGAAATGGCCGACAAATTCGGCAGCCAACGGGTACGCTTCGTCAAAGGTCACATTCAGGATTTAGCGTTGGACCTGCGCGCGCTGGATGATTACCTGGCCGCGCACCCGGTGCGCACGCACGACGATCTGAACACGCTGCGCGCGTGGGAGGACACCCAGCGTCGCGAGCGTCCGCTGATTGCCGACCATTCCGTCGATCTGGTGATTTCCAATTGCGTGCTGAATCTGGTGGCCGAATCCGACAAACGTCAACTGGTCAGCGAGATTCATCGCGTGCTCAAGCCCGGCGGACGCATTGCGATTTCCGATATCGTCAGCGACGAAATCGTGCCGGAGCCGCTCAAGAAAAATTCCGAGTTATGGAGCGGCTGCATTTCCGGCGCGTTTCAGGAACAGGAGTTTCTGCAAGCATTCGCCGCACTGGGTTTTCAAGCGGTGAGTTACGACAAGTGGGATGCCAAGCCCTGGCGCGTGGTCGATGGAATTGAATTTCGCTCGGTTACGCTCACCGCCGTAAAGGGCGCAATCGAGCCGCGCCTCGACTGCGGCCATGCGGTGATGTATCGCGGCCCGTTTCAATCGGTGACGGACGATCAAGGCGCTGTGTATCCGCGCGGTGAGCGCATGGCGGTGTGCGCGCGAACCTTTGAGTTTTTAACGCAGGGGCCGATGCGCGACAGTTTTATCGGTATCGCGCCGAGTGTTGCGCATGCACCCGTACCGTGGTGCACGCCGACGGGGAAGACACGGCCGGTGCGCGAGAGTAAAGGCGCGGCGCACAGTGGCGCGCCGTGCGGAACGACAGGGTGTTGCTAAACGCAACAGCGTAACTACCCGTTCATCGCGCCCCAAAGCATGAAACTCTCCATCATCATTCCGACCCTCAACGAAGCGTCGCAACTGCGCGACATGTTAGAACCGCTGCGCGCGCTACAAGCGCGTGGGCACGAGGTGGTCGTCGTTGACGGCGGCAGCAGCGACGACAGCGTGAAGATCGCACGTGAGTTTGCAGATCGCGTCATCGACAGTGCGCGCGGCCGCGCGCGGCAAATGAACGCCGGAGCCGCCGTCGCGAGTGGCGACGTAATGTTGTTTCTGCATGCGGATACGCGCCTGCCGGAACCGGCCGACACGCTGATCGCCGCGGCCTTGGCCAACGAGAAAACTTCCTGGGGCCGCTTCGACGTGCGCTTGTCCGGTGACCGGCTATTGCTGCGAGTCGTCGCGGCCTTGATGAATCTACGCTCGCGAATGTCAAGCATTGCGACCGGCGACCAGGCGCTGTTTGTGCACCGCGCGCTGTTCGTTCAGCTCGGCGGGTATCCCGATATTCCGTTGATGGAAGACATCGCACTGTGCAAATTGCTCAAGCGCGTGACCCGTCCCGCAAATTTATCGGCGCGGGTAGTGACCTCCAGCCGCCGTTGGGAACAACGCGGCATCGTTCGCACCATCCTGCTCATGTGGCGCATGCGTCTGGCCTATGCCTTGGGTGCAAGTCCACATCAACTGGCGCAACTCTATCAAAAGAATCCCGGATGCGATTCCCCGCCGCGCGCATCCTGATCTTTGCGAAAGCGCCGATTCCCGGGCAGGTCAAAACCCGTTTGGTGCCGCTGTTAGGCGCCGACGGTGCCGCACGTTTGCACACCGACATGGTGAATCAAACTGTGCAACGTGTGCACGCGTCCGCATTAGCACCGTTACAGTTGTGGTGTGCACCAGATACAGACGTGCCGTTGTTTGACAATTTAAAACAGACCGTCGGGCTGGAACTCTGCGCGCAACACGGCGCGGATTTAGGCGCGCGCATGTTGCATGCGTTTACGGCGGCGTTGCAGTCTGCCAACACTGCGGTCGCCATCGGCACCGACTGGCCGATGCTGGACCCGGACGTGATCGCGAGCGCGCTGCAACGTTTGGCGCAAGGCGACGCTGCGGTGCTCGGTCCCGCCGAGGATGGTGGTTACGTTTTGCTCGGGTTGCAGCGCGTTGATCCACGTTTGTTCGCCGACATCGCGTGGAGCAGCGCACGGGTGTTGACGCAAACACGCGAACGCTTGCGCGCGTTGCAATGGCAGTGGAGCGAGTTGCCGACCAGTTGGGATCTGGATCGCCCCGCTGATTTTGAACGCGCGCTGCGTGCGCAGCTGGTGCGTGATCCACGCGAACCATAACGACGGGATGAGCATGAAAAAAAATATCCGGAGTCACGCTGCAAAAATCCTGGTTGCGGTTTTTTTTGCAACTGCACTGGCGGCGTTTTTTGTCTTCGACCTGGGCAACTATCTGACGCTGGATGCGCTGAAGCAACAGCAACAGGGCTTGAGCGATTTCTACGACCAACATCCGTGGCAGACCATTCTCATCTACCTGGCGGTGTATGTGGCCGCCACCGCATTGTCATTACCCGGCGCGACGCTGCTCACACTGGCGGGCGGCGCGTTGTTCGGCGTGCTGGTCGGCACCGTGGTGATTTCATTCGCCAGCACCATCGGTGCGACCCTGGCATTTCTGGTCTCGCGTTTTTTGCTGCGCGATTACGTGCAGCAAAAATTCTCCGACCGGCTGCGCGGCGTCAACGCGGGCTTCGCCAAAGACGGTGCATTTTATTTATTGTCGTTGCGGCTGCTGCCGGTCGTGCCATTTTTCGTCGTCAACCTGTTGATGGGCCTGACACCGATGCGCGCCTGGCGTTACTACGGCGTGAGCCAGCTCGGCATGTTTCCGGCAACGCTGATTTACGTCAATGCCGGAACCCAACTGGGGCAACTGCAATCGCTGCGCGATGTTGCGTCGCCGGGGGTGATTATTTCTTTGGCGTTACTGGGGCTGTTCCCGCTCATCGCCAAGAAGCTGGTGGACGTGTATCGCACGCAGCGCGTGTTGCGCCGCTTTCGCAAACCGGCGCGCTTCGATTACAACGCCGTGGTCATCGGCGGTGGCTCGGCGGGTCTGGTGTCGGCGTATATTTGCGCCGCGCTCAAAGCCCGTGTGGCGCTGGTCGAGAAACATCGCATGGGCGGCGATTGCCTGAACACCGGCTGTGTGCCGAGCAAAGCGTTGATTCGCTCGGCGACGCTGCTGAACTACGCAAAACGTGCGCGCGAGTTCGGCTTCAAACGCACCGACGTCGAATTCGATTTTGCCGAGGTGATGGAACGTGTGCAGCGTGTGATCGGCGAGGTGGCGCCGCACGATTCAGTCGAGCGCTACACCGACTTGGGCGTGGAGTGCATTACCGGTGCGGCGCACATTGTGTCGCCGTATGAAGTGCGCGTCGGGGAGCGGGTATTGACCACCCGCAACATTATTGTCGCGACCGGGGCGCAGCCGAACATTCCTGCCATCCCCGGATTGGAGCAGGTGAGCTACCGGACCAGCGATACGATCTGGGAGTTGCGCGAGCGTCCGCGTCGCCTGCTGGTGCTGGGCGGCGGTCCGATTGGCTGTGAGCTGGCGCAGAGCTTCGCGCGCCTCGGCTCGCAGGTGACCGTGGTGCAGCGCGGCCGCCAACTGTTACCGGCGGAAGATCCCGACGTTGCCGCGTTGGTGTTGCAACGCTTCGTTGATGAAGGGCTCCGCGTATTTGTCGGGCACGCTGCACAACATTTTGAACGCGACGGCGACGATGACGTGCTGGTGTGTTCGACCGCCGGCGGCTTGCAGCGCATTGCCTTCGACGTGGTGCTGCTGGCGCTGGGGCGCAAAGCCAACGTCAGCGGCTTCGGGCTTGCAGAGCTGGGCGTGAATGTGACACCCTCCGGCACTTTGGAGACCGATGAATTTTTACGCACGCGCATCCCGAACATTTACGCCTGCGGCGACGTGGCCGGGCCTTACCAATTTACCCACGCGGCCGCACATCAAGCCTGGTATTGCGCCGTCAACGCGTTGTTCGCGCCGCTGAAAATATTTCGCGCCGATTATCGTGTGATTCCGTGGGCCACGTTTACCGATCCCGAAGTGGCGCGCGTCGGTCTTAACGAACAGGAGGCGCGCGCAAAAAATATCGCCTACGAAGTGACCAGCTATGCCATCGACGATCTGGACCGTGCCATCACCGACGGCGAAGCGCACGGCAAAATCAAAGTACTGACACGACCGGGCAGCGACAAAATTCTGGGCGTCACGATTGTCGGCAGCCACGCCGGTGAAACCATCGCGGAGTTCGTCAGCGCGATGAAACACGGCATCGGTTTGAATAAAATACTGGGCACCATTCATATTTATCCGACCTTTGCCGAGGCCAATAAATATGTCGCGGGTGGCTGGAAGAAAGCGCACGCGCCGCACGGTGTATTGCGGGTGTTACAGCGGCTGCATGGGTGGCGGCGGGGATGAAACGTTACGTCACCTTGCGACGTGCCTCGCGTTCCAGCGTGGCGATGAAACGATTGATGGTGCGCTGTTGTGCACTGTTGAGTTTAATAAAACGCGCACCGAGCAGGGCCTGATCGTTGCTTTTGATGTTGATCATGTGGCGTGCTTCCAATGCACAGAAAAAATTTTCTCCGTCCGGAAGGCGGATTTCACATTCGGGAATGACCTGTCCGGGGCTCGGCGTTTTTGGAATGACACGCATGAATTTGATGCCCAGACCGCCGGAAGAAATATTGTAAAGATCGCCCTTCGCATAATCGCCGGGGCCAAACATCAAGATCACCGGAATGGCGGTTGCGCGCATCAGACGCACACGATACGACGAGCGTTTTTGAAAATACTTCAACTGATCCGGAAAGCGGATTTTGTAAAAGTTGATATCCGATTGAATACCGACTTCCAGCAACTGGGCGTCGAAGCGGATGTCGACACCGTCGTATTCGCCGAATACCGTCAGCTTGCGCTGCGCCAGAAACAGCCGGTGGCCCTCCTCCGGATGCAATTCATCAATCGATATCCAGCGATGCCCGGCATCGATTTCCATGATCATGCTGTTATACGTCTTGGCAGCGGCGGGCACTTTAATCGACAACAATGCCCTGCTGGCTTGTACGTGTTCGAGCAACCCGTAAATTTTCGCCGGGTCTTCGACCACCTCGAATTGCTGGCCGGTCAGCGTGTCGGGTTTGTTTGTCGTCACGAGTGTAGTGAGTCGCTTTGTGATAGAGCTAAAATGTTGCATGACATTTATGGCGCGATGATCAGCAGTCCTTCCCCCTTGCAGGGGGAAGGAATCCTCCCTTCAAGCCATCATGGCGTGAACAAAAAATAAGTTCCAAACAGCGCGCAACACTACACTAGGCCGTCGCGAGCGTCGCCGAAGCCGTCCCCGGCTGCACGTGGCCGTCTGCGGCATAGGTTGTTCCGGCGGGCGTGGTTTGCCCCATCAATATCCCCAGCGCACGACGAGTGTGCTGGTGGCGCGTATCGACAATTTTTCCGTTGATGTCGTTGTGTTTTTTGCATGCATCCACAAGGCCCAGAAGTTGCTGCCAACACTCCGCAAGCTGTGAACGCTGCGGTTCGACGAGCGTGGCGGAGGCCTGTTTTACGGCCTGTGATGAAAAGGCGATTTTCGCGTTGGTGAACAACGCGCGCATGGCCACATCCTGCGCTTCCAGGGCGACAATCAATCGGCCGCGTTCGGCGGTGCAATTCTCCAGCGCGTCGGGCTGTGCGTGCGCCAACACCGCCTGCTCTACGCGCAACAAATCAAGGAAGCGCGTATAGACGGCGATTTGGCCTGGAAGCAATTGCAGCAGCGACACGGCAAAATTCATGGCAATTCTCTTTCTTGGTAAAGCAGCCAAACAGCAACGTTAACCGGACAGTTGCATTTCCAGACGCAGAAACTTTGCCGCGACGCGCTCGGCGTTAAAATCGTCGCTCCCGTTGATCAGCGACTGCTTAACCTGTTCCACACGTTGTGTGTCAACCACCGGCACCGCGCTCACGCTGCTCATCAGGCTGCGTAGCTGCTGGGCAAAGTCGCTCAGCGTGACGGTTTCCGCAGTTTGTGAACTACCAGTTGCTTGCTGCGCTGCCGTGGGCTCGGTGCGCGCCACCAGCACGTTGGAATTCTCTCCGCTATTCTGCGCACGCGGCGACGGGAACCCCGTAATTTCAATTGCCATTGATACCTTGCCTCACACGCTCATCCAATTAACTCTTTATCGGGCGGCGTGCGCTTGAACTTTAGTGACTGGCATCACAAGGTGACCCGCACCGTGCCGGGTGCGGTCACAAAACCAGCGACGATTTTTCCTGACACCACGTTGCGCACTTTAATGAGATCGTTTTCCGCACCATCCGCCATGGCCTCGCCCTGCGCGCGCACCTGCAAACCACCGCTGTCGACAAATAGCGTGACCACCTGGCCGCGCGTCACCCAGCGTGGCGCGGCAAGTTCGCCGGGCGCCAGCGCCAGACCGGCGCTTAACGAGCGTTTTACGAGTTTTCCGACCACCTGCTGTGCGTCGGTAAAATATCCCGCGCTCAAACCGCTGACGTCGTATTCACGCAACACGACATCCGCCGGTCGCAGGGTGGCGCCGCGCACCACTGCGCTTGCGAGCACCGCGATGCGGCGCAGCGCCTTGATATGCGCCGATACATAGATCGTCCAGCTACGGTCTTGACTACAACGCACGCCGAGCGTCACGGCGCCCATCGGCCGATAACCGGGCGGGGCAAATACTTCGACCGGGCGGCCGCACGCGGGCAAGCGCAGCCGCGCATCGAGCCGATCCAGGGTAATTTCATAGCGGGTGTACGGATCGGAGTGCGCCATCACGTAGTCGACCACGGCAGAGCGAATCGACGCAAAATCCTGTGTGGCATCCGCCGCCCACACCCCTGCGGCCCACGGCAACAACACCATCCAGAGTGCGGTGGTATAACGCATATGAGCTGCCTTCCAGAAAGTCCGATATAAACTCCACAGCAATTTGCACGCCATCGTCCTGCCCTCAAGTCGCAGGGCCAAAAGTCGATAATCAAGGAAGACCATCGGTACACCCTGTGACTTCACCCGAAATCGACAACGACGCATACAGCGCATTCCAGAAATTTCTGGAAGCCGCCGCCGGTATTGTTTTGGGCGACAACAAACATTATCTGGTGACCAGCCGTTTAGGGCGGCTGATGTCGGACAGCGCCATCACATCGCTGGCGGAATTGTTGAATCTGCTGGCGCGCGACGCCCGGTTGCGCGAACGCGTGATCGACGCGATGACCACCAACGAGACCTCTTGGTTTCGTGATGCGCATCCGTTTGCAGCGTTCAAGGAATACATTCTCCCCGAAGTGGCCAGGAAAAATACCGGGCCGATCCGTATCTGGTCGGCCGCCTGTTCCAGCGGACAGGAACCCTATTCACTGAGCATGTGCGTACAGGAACATCTGGCCAGCCATCCGGGCAGTTTGCGCGGCGAAGTGGAAATCGTTGCGACCGATATTTCGCCCGCGATTCTGGAAGAAGCTAAGACCGGGGTGTACGACAACATCGCACTTTCGCGCGGGCTGAGCGCCGAACGTCGTGCACGGTTCTTTCAGAAAAACGCCGGCAAACTTGAGGTGCGCAAGGAAATCAAGGCGCGGGTCACGTTTCGTTCCATCAATCTTTCGCAAAACTACGCGGCGCTCGGTAAATTCAACGTGATTTTGTGCCGCAACGTACTGATTTATTTTTCCACCGAAATGAAGCGCGACGTGTTGCAACGCATGTCCCAGATTCTGACGCCCGACGGATATCTGGTACTGGGCGGGTCCGAGTCCATGACCAACCACTGCGATGCGTTTCAAATGGTGCGCGTCGCCAATGGCGTGATTTACCAGCTGAAACCCAAAAGCGGCAGTTGACTGCGGCCGGTGAACGAGCCCGTCTGCGCAATGAGATATGCGCCTGTCAAAGCCCCGCGATCACAAATTGTTGCGCTTCCTTGGCGAGCTTCAACCATTGCGCTTCCGCCTTGGGTTTGAGCACGATCCACTCTTTCATCAAACGGCCATGTCCAGGATCAAAGTATTCGCCAAGCTTCGCGCTGATCAGTGCTTCCACGCGTTCCTTGGGCAGCTTTACTACCAGATTGCCTTTCACCATCATCGCGAACACCTTGCCGCTGACCTTTAAT
Source organism: Gammaproteobacteria bacterium (assembly GCA_031421535.1). Taxonomy (GTDB): domain Bacteria; phylum Pseudomonadota; class Gammaproteobacteria; order SG8-11; family SG8-11; genus UBA6921. The sequence goes on along the minus strand of JANOOV010000320.1, from coordinate 1,922 downwards.
CCGGTCGAGCCGAACAGGCGTCCGAGTGAAACCTCGGCGTTGTCATGAAACGCTTCGATGATGGGACTGAACAGCGCATCCGTTGCACTTGGCACCGTTGTGGGGCTGCGCTGTAAAGGAGTCTTTTTTAGAGTTTTCTTCACACTCATATGTCTCTCCCTTTCATGAGGATTTAGCTCCTGTCTCGACAAATTGCTTGAGACTGACGAACACTTCAGTGAGGGTTTGATCCATTTTCCGACGCATCACCAGCTTGTCCAGCAGCGCTCCGAGCAATCCGAATTTGAGTTTGTATTCCAGGTGCTGGCTGACGCGTGTTCCCGTGCCGTCGGGGGCGAGCGCCGTACGCCAGCGCATGAATTCAATCGGCAACGTGCTTTCGTAAAATTCCATAGTCACCGCTTGCTGCGGTTCCCACGCGATGACACGCTCTTTGACCCAACCCTTCGGATTGAAATCGCACTGGCGGCTGGCGCCGATGCCTTCGCGTGCGGCAGAGATATATTTGGCGTGTTTTATACCCGAGTTGTAGTGCTGTACCGCTTCAAGGTCAGCGAGTACCGCCCACACTTTTTCCCGTGGCGCGGCGATGTGTATTTCATGCTGTAACTGTGTCATATCCTGTTCTCCTTTTTTCTGGCAAGGGCCGAAGGCTATGCAGCCGTGGGGGTCACTTTCATTTTTAAAGCCTTGAGGGAGATTAACGATGCCGCTTTAAAATTGCAAGTGACTGAGCCAAGGTGCTAGTGTTTGGACATGAAGAAACGCAAACCGATTTCTGCAACTGCAGGTTCCGGACGATCCACCTGCCCTATTGCCAATACGCTTGATCTGATTGGTGACAAGTGGACACTGCTGGTGGTCCGCGATCTTTTGTTTTTAGGCAAGCGCTTGTATGGCGAGTTGATGCAATCGGCAGAGAATGTTCCGTCCAACATCCTCGCAGAACGTCTTAAACGGCTTGAAAATGCCGGGTTGCTGGAGAAAAAACCCTACCAGCAAAATCCGCTGCGGCATGAATATCGCCTTACTCCCAAGGGAGTCGACCTGTTTCCGGTGCTCAAAGAAATAATTCGCTGGGGCAATACGTACATCCAAGGCACGACGGTACCGCCGGCCGGTTTTCTTGACAGTTTCGAGACACCCGTGACTACCGAACGGAAGAAATCCGTACGCAGTAAAAGCTGAGAATCTGCGTCGTCTTGGGGGCGGAGAATGCCGGGTCGCTGCGCACCCGGCCTATGTCTACTACCGCAAACTCTCGAACGCGGCACGGAACAGCTCTTTACCGCCACGCTCGATGGTCTCGCCGTGCGAGACAATAATACGGTCGAAGTCCCAGCGCAGAATCTGATCGATCGACGTACGAAACGCGACGCGATCCTGAATAAAACGCTGAAAAATACGCGTGGGACCGAAACGGCTCCAGGTGCCGTTGAGCGTGAAAAACAGCTGCGTCCACAACCCGCCCGCGCGGATGTTGAAACACAGGTCGGTCAAGATCAAAGTACGCGTTGCCGGGTGAAAAAATACCACTTCGTTCAACTCGGGGATGCCCTGCACTTCCACCTGCTCGACTTGCTCCTGCCACAGCTTGGGCGGAGTCTGGCTCAAGGTGGTTGGCAGCTTTCCGCCCGGCGCGTGCAGCGTCATGCCCATCGGCACGTAGTGCACCGCCTGTGGATACGCGGCGATCCATTCGGGCAGAAACAGACGATGCATTTTGCTGGGAGAAACAATGGAACGCACCGCGCCCAGCGTCGCGATCTGCGCGGCGAGATTAGCGCCGAAGCGCACCGGCGAGTGCAGCCACAACGCGTCGTTGTTGCTGCGGATGATGGTCATGCGAATGCCAAGCTCCGCGCCGTACAGGGCGAAGGACTGTTCGACGACGTACAGTCCGTCCTGAATGAGCGTGATGC
>JANOOV010000319.1:0-13501 GCA_031421535.1 Gammaproteobacteria bacterium | reverse complement strand
TGCGCGCCGTCACCGCGATAGCCGCGCCGGTGCAAACTGCCGCCGGATAAATCCAGGCTGATGCGTGCCTGGTCGTTACGTAAATGCAAATTGATGCGCAGGTCGGGTTGCTCGACATCCACCGACGGGCGCTCGCCGGACGCATCCCTGAATCTGTCAACAATCGCGTCCTTGGTTTTCAACGCCGCGTAATGCGTGTGCGTGAGCACCGAGCTCATCGCCGTGCACTCCACTGCCAGCGTGCCGCGCACGTCCATGTGATTTTCCCAGGCGATGGCTTTCACGCCGTCGTATAACTGCTCGGGCGTGGTCACACGCAGCTTCGCAATCGGCATTAACACGCGGTTGGCGACGCGTGACCACAGACACACGCGGTAGGCGATTTCCTGATTCCCGGCGAACGACACCCCGGCGTTAGTCTCGCGCACGTCGTAGGCGCCCAGTGCCAGCAACTCAAGCGCGAGTGGTGTGGTCATGCCTTTGGGGGCGGCGGCGAAAAATTGGGTATTGTCGGGGAGGGGCATGATGAGTTCGTGAATATGAATCGAGATTTTTTTCTAGTGGTTAGATTATTTGCGTGCGACAAACACCGTCACTTCCTCGCGGTCGTGATACATCTGCTTGCAGGCGAGCGTGTAACGCACTCCCGCTTCCTCCAGCGTGGTGCGCACCACCTCCAGGCAGCGTTGCGTTTCTTCATAGCGCTTCTTCATCGGCAATTTCAAATTAAATATCGAGCGCTGGCACCAACCCTGCGCAAGCCAGCGCGCCGCCAGTTGCGCGATGCGGATCGGCTGTTCCACCATGTCGCATACCATCCAGTCGACGCGCTTAGGCGGCTGGTAGCGAAAGCCGTCGGCGCGCACGTGCTCCACAATCGCGGATTCCAGCAGCGCGGCGTCGAGAGCGCCGTTATCGACCGCGATCACGCGCATATGGCGGCGCACAAATTGAAACGTCCAGCCCCCGGGAGCGGCGCCCAGATCGACCACGCTCATGCCCGGTTGCAGCCATTTCTGTTGTTGGTCGTTCGACAGAAAATGCAGCAGCGCTTCGTCGAGCTTGAGCGTCGAACGGCTGGGCGCGCCGCGCGGAAATTTCAAACGCGGAATCCCGCCCACCCACGGCGACCCCTGGTCACGGCGCGCATAACCGACGTAAGCGCTGGTCGATGCGACAAAACACACATGCGCCCGCAGCACTCCCCGCTCACTCCATAACCCGGCTTTTTGTAACCGGGAATTCAACGGTTTTTCCAGGGCACGACACAACGGCGACAGTTCTTTACCAATATTGGTGTCAGGTGTTTCCAAAAAAACATCGCTGAATAAATCCGGCGCTTCGCGCAGCGTTTGCATGATGGGTTCAACGCGATCCGTAGGCGGCAAATCCTTAAGCAGCCCCAGCACAAAAAACCATTGGCGCGCAAAACTGAAATCCTGCGCGGCAAGCAGGTGAAACTCCGCAGCGCCCGATTGCTCCTGCGCCGTCTCGAACACCACCAGACCGGACTGCGGTTTGGCACGCGCAAAACCGTGTATGTCGCGCTCTGTCGCACGCGCCATGATTTCCGCAGCGCATTCGTTTTCGAAGCCCGCACGACAAAGAAGCAAGACGGAGTTCATCGGGGATTTGCGCAGGTAAACCGATTAAACGGGCGCCGATGCTACCACATCAATGGTGGCCGCTTTTTCAAATCTGGACAGGCGCATCCTTTGCCGGAAGAAACCGGGTTTTGCACACCATCAGCGGCTTGTGATACGTTCAGATCCCGGCTGAAAATTTTCAGCTAATTTCGGGCGTTGTAATATGACTGCGTGCACGCTGAATCCAAAGTCTCATACCACCGGAACAAAAATCCCGGCAAGCACACTTGCGCTCCCGCTCAACGCACTGGACCACGCGCGCCTGGTGCGCCGCATCAAACGTCTGCTTAAAGATCAAGACGCGGTACTGGTCGCGCATTACTACACCGCACCGGAAATTCAGGCATTGGCTGAAGCCACCGGCGGTTATGTGTCCGACTCCCTCGACATGGCGCGTTTCGGCAACGCGCATGCGGCGTCCACCTTGCTGGTGTCGGGCGTGCGCTTCATGGGTGAAACCGCGAAAATTTTGAATCCGGAAAAACGCGTCATCATGCCCACGCTGGAAGCCGAGTGTTCGCTGGATCTAAGTTGCCCGGCCGATGAGTTCATTGCGTTTTGCAACGCGCACCCCGACCGCCAAGTCGTCGTATATGCCAACACCAGCGCCGCTGTGAAAGCGCGTGCCGATTGGGTGGTCACATCCGGCATTGCGTTGAAGGTGGTGCAGCATCTGGCGGACCAGGGCCAGAAAATCATCTGGGCGCCGGATCGTTACCTGGGAGCCTACGTGCAAAAACATACCGGCGCCGACATGCTGCTGTGGCAGGGTGCGTGCATCGTGCACGAAGAGTTTCGCGCCGCTGAATTGCAGGCGCTGATGCGCAAACATCCCGATGCCAAAGTGTTGGTGCATCCGGAATCACCACCCGCCGTCATCGAGCTTGCCGATGTGGTTGGCTCCACCAGCGAGTTGATCAAGGCTGCAAAACTGCTGCCCGCGCGCAAATTCATCGTCGCGACCGACAACGGTATTTTCTACAAAATGCGTCAGGCTGCGCCCGGTAAAATTTTCCTGGAAGCTCCCACTGGCGGCACCGGTGCCGCCTGCCAAAGCTGCGCGCATTGCCCGTGGATGGCGATGAACGATCTGCACACGCTCGCCAACGTGTTAACGCACGGCGGCAACGAAATTCACATCCCCCCCGCAGTACGCGCCGCTGCGTTGATCCCGCTGCAACGCATGCTCGATTTTTCAAAATCACTTAGCGTGGACGTGTGGGCCAGCGGTAACGCTTAAGGAGCGTTTGCAAAACTCCCTAAAGCCGCGCTGGCGGCGTTGGAAAAGCGCTCAGCATGCTCATGTACTACGTGTACATTCCGCTGCTTCGCACTTTTCCGCCTTGCCATCACGCCTTTATGAAGCTTTGCAAACGCCCCTTGACCTGCCACCTACTTTAGTTTTCTATATGCGCCCTAAGGCAACTTTAAGAAATCTCACGTTGCCAGGGGAATATCGCCATGCGTCCCATCACCCTGCTATTTCTTCTTCTCTGCGCGTCGATCCCAACGGCTGTTGCAGCTGAGATTTCCGACGATCCCCAACTCAACGAAGCGCGTACGCTGATGGAGCTACGCGATTATCGCGCGGCGCTGCGTGCCTACACCGATCTCGCCGACAAGAACGTGCTACCCGCGCAAGTAGAGCTCGCCAATCTTTACAAAAACGGCGTCGGCGTGCCGCGCGACCCGGCCAAGGCGTTGCAGTGGATACGCAAAGCCGCCGAGAAAAATTATGCTCCGGCGCAAAATGCACTGGGCATGGCCTACGAGCACGGCAGCGAGGTTGCGAAAAATTACACCACGGCACGCGAGTGGTACGCCAAAGCCGCTGCACAAAACCATGCCGAAGCCGCCACGCACATCGGCAGCCTGTACGAACTCGGGCTGGGCGTGAAGCAAGACTACGCGCTGGCGCTGGTGTGGTATCAAAAAGCGACCGGTCTTGACTATGCACCGGCGCACTACGCGGTCGGCTTTCTCTACGAGCAAGGCTTGGGCATGGAACGCAGTTTCGATGACGCCGTCGCCTGGTACGAAAAAGCTGCCGAACAGAACTACCCACCCGCACAAAACATTCTGGGTTTTATGTATCGCGTCGGTTACGGCGTCGGGCAAAACATGGTGGAAAGCATCAAATGGTATCGGCGCGCCGCCGCACAAGGTGACGCCGCCGCGCAAAACGCCTTGGGTTACATGTATCAAAACGGATTTGGCGACCGGAAGAGTTTCCAGATCGCGGAACGTTGGTATCGCAAGGCAGCGGAACACGGCTACGCCGATGCACAATACAATTTAGGCTATCTCTTTGAACACGGGCTGGCGTCGGCCAAAGACGAAGCCGAAGCGGTGAAGTGGTATCAACGGGCTTCGGTGCAAGGCCACGCGGCAGCACACTACCGGCTTGGGTTGATGTATGAAGAAGGCCGTAACTTTCCACGCGCTGCCGCGCGTGCCGCAGATCTGTACCGCAAGGGCGCCGAACTCGGACACACCGACAGCCAGTTCGCGCTGGCGCGCCTGCTGGAGGCAGGTGAAGACATTAAGCAGGACTTGGGCGAAGCACTGAACTGGTATCGTAAAGGCGCCAATCAGGGCAGCGCCATCAGCCAGGACAGCCTGGGCACACTCTACGAACAAGGCTCCGGGATAACCCAAGATCTGGTGCTTGCCTACCAATGGTACGAACTCGCCGCCAACCAGGGCAACATCAATGCCATCCGTCATCGCATGCGCCTGGCCACACAATTATCCAGCGACGACATTGCGCGCGCGCAACAGCAGGCACGTGAGTTTTCTCCGCGCTCACAAAACCTCACTCATGAGCGCCAGTTATTGCTGGTTGGCCGGTAGTTTCGTACCGCTATCCTGATCACTTTTCGATGCTGGTTTGTGCGATATTCACAACCGCATTGACTCTTAATTATCACTTAAGCACACTCCCGCACAGTGCTCGGGTGTTGTGTGGTTTAGCCATATTTTATGCGCATTCCGTTCATAAATTGATGATGACAGGGGCCATGATGAAACTTAAATACAGCTGGAGTTTGTTTGCTGCCGTATTGCTGGGCTGCGGACCGCAGTCCGAGTCTCCAAATCACCAGCGCATTACTGGTAAGGACCAGATTATCGTGCAATGTGCTGCCGATTGCGCGGCAGCCGAAGCCGATCTTGTCAAGCTTGGCGCCACCGTTAACAAACGCTATGAAAACGTGGCGGCACTCGCAGTAACCCTGCCTTCGGGGCAGTTGGGCGCACTGGGCATGTTACCCAGTATTAAAGACGTTGCTAAAACCCGCACCATAAAGCTACCCGGAAACCGAAAGATCGAAGGGCGCTCGACACGAGTCACACTCGCCGCGCTGAAGGATTTACAGCCCCGGATATTAAAAGAGCAGGCATTGCTCGATGTGATCGCCAAGCAACCGCTGGATTTTGGTTTCGATAATTCGCTCAACAAAGCCACCGTATTACACAAAGCCGGACAGACTGGCAAAGGCGTTGTCGTTGCGATCATCGATAGCGGCACGGCCAACAACGCCGACATCGTACCGGCACTCGCGGGTAGCGTGGTGGGCGGAGAAACCTTCGTCACCGGGGCCCCGGCCACTGAACCTTCGGCCACCAGCACGCTCAACGACGCGCACGGCACCATGACCGGCACCATGATCGCCGGGCACGTGGGCTTTGTGTTTCCCAATACCTCCAGATTGGTACTGGCGCTGAATGCGCACGCACCCGGCAGCGTACAACCCCTGACCGGCACCGAAGATTCCCTGGTACCGATGGTGGGCACCGCACCAGAAGCCAGCATCTATGCGCTTAAAGTGTTTGCTGCGGATAGCGGAGGGGCCAACACCGCTGACATCCTCGCAGCAATGGACCGCACCATCACTCTCAAACGCAACTTTGATCGCGGCCGCTCCACCAAACCCGTCGCAGGCGACGGCACAGAAGACCGCCCCTACGTATACAACGCGCTGAACATCCAGGTGGTCAATATGAGCTTGGGCGGAGCCAGCCTGTTCCCGGGATTCGAAGCGGATGACTTACTGACCCTGGAAATGCTCAAGGCGGGCATTACCGTAGCGGTGTCGGCGGGCAACGACGGACCCAACGCCATGACCATCGGCAGCCCCGGCTCCGGCTACGGCGCACTCTCGGTGGGTGCGGCCAACGATGCGCGGCACGTGCGAGTTGAAATCGACGCCAACCCGTTCAGCGCCCCCGGTGAAGGTCTGCTCTACCGTCCCAGCGACCATTTGCAGATTGCTTATTTCAGTTCACGCGGACCGCTCGCGGATGGCCGCACCGGCGTACACCTGATCGCCAACGGCGTCGCCAATTTTGTGCAAGCCGCCGATGGCAGCCTCGGCCTGGTTGATGGAACATCGTTTTCAGCGCCGATGGTTGCGGGCGCCGCCGCGCTACTGCACGGCGCCTTCCCCAAAGCAACTGCCGCACAAGTGCGCGAAGCGTTGATCAAGGGCGCAAACCCCAGACTGGTGGGCGGAAAAACTGCTCCTGCGTTTCCCGCACTTCCGCCATCCCTGGCGGTCGGCGGCGCAGTATCGGCCATTGATCAAGGCAGCGGTTATCTCGATGTCGTGGGTGCGCGCGATCTGCTGCAAGGCGGTACGCTGGCGGGGAAAGCTCCCACGCTACCAAAGTTCGAGGGATCGACCCTGGTGCAGGACAACATCAAGAAAGCGGGTGTGGCCCCGGTGGTTTTCACGAACGACGTGTTCACCGCCGACATCAAGGATCTTGCCGCCGGGGAAACGGCGCATTTCTTTGTCGCCAACCCGCCACGCGGCCGCTTAAACGTCAAGCTCGACAACATCACATTTGAATTGCCGCCCGACAAACAAAACCAGCTCCCCGAGGATACATTCACCAAAATCAAAGGTGATCGTTTCCTGCTGGCGGTGACCGACGCAACCCTGTCCCTGGATGCCGACCCGTGGTGGTGGCTGGGCAAGAATGAAGTGAACACGAGTTATAACGAAACCTACAGCTTTTCCGGCGGTGTGGTCCGCGTTGCGGTACGTGCGACGGCGATTAACGCCGGAAAAATGTCCGGCAAGCTCACGCTCACGCGCGCGGGTTACGATGATGCCACGCCGGTAGTTGCAACCGGCTCGCTGGAAGACAGCGAGACGGATGCTTACAAGCTCAAACTCCGGGCAACAACAGAAGTCACGTTTGATTTGTCATGGCGCTCGACCTGGGCCTACTACCCCACACACGACATCGATTTGCTACTGATCGACCCGGATGGTTTTGCTGACTACACCGGCGCCACGCTCAGCAATCCCGAACGCTTTAGTTACATCCTTCCCTCCGGAGACTGGACCGTACTGGTCGATGGCTACATGCTGCACGGCTTCGAAGACCGCTACCGCTTAGGCATTGCGGATCAAGGCAATAAAGCACTGCATATCGAACCCAAGAAAAATTAACCTTCCAGCACCGCCCCCGGCGCGATGTCACATCGCGCCGGGGGCGGCGCTCCTACGTACATTCCTGCACATCGTCGGAATCCACGCGGTATTCGTAACGTCGACCCGCATATTCCAGTTCCACGCGTTTTCCAGTGTTCGCGACTTTATCAGCGCCCGCCAGACAACCGGGCGTCTCGCCCGACTGCCCTGCTCGAATTCCATGCACCTGAATATTAGCGGCGTCTACCTTGAGCATCGCGGCCAACCGCTCACGCGCGCGCTGCAGTAATTCCACTTTGGCTTGCGCCGCCTGCGTCTTTGCTCCCGAGGCATCGCCCGCACCCCGCACGCAGACCACGGCGCGCGCGCCGCCGACATGCACCGGGTAGCTTTCCTTGCCTGCCGTCAGCAAGACTTTAAATCCCGGCGTGATCACTTGCATGTACATCATGCCCGGCTGCGAACAGCCCAGGCTGCTGTCGGGCCAGTCCACCGCTTGCGCCTGTTGCAGCGTAATCTGCTCGACAGGCACCGCGAGGTGTTTACTCACCGCCTGCTTTGCCAGCACAACGGCCTGATCTTGAGTCATGGAATCGTTCATGGATAAAACGGCGGTCGCCAGTAATACGCTCAACACAGACGGTAACATGGTGCTTTCCTATCTTTAAAGTATGGTTAGAGTTTGCGCTTTGCCACGCTAACCCGGAAAATGCAGGCCGCTTGAGGCAACGCCTACAGAACAACATAGCGCAAATCACGGACCACATGAATTCATAGCAGAGACCACAGCCCATGAACTTCGAATTATTACGCGAGATGGACTCGTTCAGCGAGGACATGCTCAATCGCATCATCGCCTTTCAAACCAAAGAACATCCAGCGTGGAACAACGCACTGCCGTTCGAGCAGCGCATCCGCGAACTCGCACTGCACGACTTGATGTTCAGCCACCCGCAGCGCGATCCCAAACGATGCGGGCCAACCATCGCGCACTACGCGCCGCGCCGCGAAGAGATGTGGCGCATTGCCGCATATGCACGCGCGGTCGCGAGCGAGCCTGTGGTATGTGAGCTGCACGCGCGCAATGGGTTTTTGGGCAGTCTGCTGGCGCGCGAAAATGTGCGCGTCATTGGTCTGCGCGACCCGCTGACCAAACCCAATCAAATTACGGATTTTTTTGATGCTGACCACTACGACATGCGCAGCGGAACACTTGCAGACCACGCGCCCGCATTTGATCTCGCGTTTTCGGCATGGATGCCCAGCGGCGAGAATCACACCCCGGTCCTGCTTGCGTGCCGACCAAAAATCATCGTCTACGTGTACACCGAGCACATTGACCCCATAACGTTGAAAACACAAACCGGCACAGCGGCGGCATTCACACCACTCCCCGGCGATTACCAACTGATCGACACATGGCAAGACACGCTCCCTGCAGATTTTTTCAAAGAAATCTGGCCCGACCTCACCGGCAACCTAGCCGAAACCCGCATGACCCGTGTGTATGCACGCAGCGAATTTCACAACCTGGCGCCAATCACATCAACCACGCCGCTTGCGCACTACGATTGGGAGAAAGATTTACAGATGGCGTCGCTGGCACTCGAAGCCAAGCAGTTTCTGAAGCAGCGCGGGGTGGCGCTTTAAACACAATTTCTTCCCCCTGCAAGGGGGAAGGAACGCCCTGTTCAGCAAACCTGTTGTGGTAGGTGGGCATCGCCGTTTTTGAACACAAACAAAAGGTGGGCGTTCCCTCCGCAGTTACGCCGCCCGCAACGCCTCGATATTTTTCTGCTCGCTGGGCGGCGTTGTGATCACGGCATATTCGAAACGTGAAAACGAGGCGGTTGCTCCGTGCATACGCACCAGACGAACATAGACCAGATTTTCTCCGCTATTCAACACCAGGCACGTGCCCACATCGTAAATCGCCGACGGCACCAACAAATGCGCGGTGACATCCTCGGTTAATATCAGGCTGCGAAAATATTCGCCGCCGCTGCCCACACCGTCAATCGAGCGCACCGCCACCGGTTGCAGGCTGCCATTCATGGCCATGATGCCGATTTCCAGTTGTTCGTCACGCACGTCGCGCAGCCAGCGCACAATACCGGCCTTCCACTCGGCGCGCAGGTTGTTTGCGAACTTCAACACCACAACATCGCCCACGCGAATGTGCTTTCCGCGCCCGTCGCATACCACACCCATGCCGCCGCTGCTGCTGTTAATCTGGCGCCACAACTGCGCGGTAAAATCCAGCTCCATGTCTTCGGCACGTTTGCCGGTGTTGGCCTTGCTCGAATAGATTTTTTCCCATAAATCTTCCGCACCGACAAACTGTGAAAGGCGCGGCTTCGCCACACCCGTCGCTAATTTGTCAAGCTTGTCTGCCGCCTTCCAGGGTTCGTCTTCAAGCGGCACCAGCGAAAACGTTTGCTGCACGCCGCCGGGCCGGTGAAAACGCACTTCGTCGCGCTCCGGTGTAAACGGCAGCTCATTGCTGACAAAATAGTGGCTGGCGCTCATGCCGACGGCCATTACGATATCCGCGCTGTTGGGCGCGCGTGCGTCGTGGCGTTCGCGACGCCCACCCCAGGCAAGTTTCAGGCGCTGCAACATGTCGCGGTGCATGCGTTCGCGCAGCAGCATGGGTGCCGCTTCGGAGCCCGACTGTAGCGCGGTATATTTGTCAAGCTCAGACGCAACGTGCTCAACCAGCCGACTCACATCCAGCACGCGCAAATCACCGCTACGCTGCGGCAAGTCATGTTGAAGTGCATACTGCGGCGGCAACGCTTGCGCCAGATCAATGAAATACTTACCGTCCAGCGACATATTGTGGTCGACCGCCAGCAACCGACCGTGCATCGCCCACACGTTCAACTGCGCGTAAACTGCGCCCACTTCGCCGCTCATCAAATGATAAGGGTTCGCGAGATAGAGCAACACGATGCGCTTGTAGGCATGTTTAAGTGTATGCGGATCACCGTCACCTTGGGGGGGATCCGCCTTGCTGATCGACAGCGCCTGCAGGTCATGCCGCTCCGCAAAACGATACAGGCGATGTAGTTCACCCCAGACCCCTTCCGGCTCGGGCACATAAGCCGACCAGGCCGCCAGCAAACTGCTGCTTAAAAATATCACCGCGTGGTGAATCGAATGCACCAACACCGGATCGGTATACGTTTGCTGGTTTTCGTCCCGGATGAAATCGTGAATCACCTGCTTGTAACCGTAGGCGCTTTCTTGAATCAGCGCCGCGATTAACCGCAGCTTGGCGCGCGGCTTGTCCGCCAGCGGAAAGGTGTTGCCACTCAGCCGGTCGCTCAGCGCAGCCACGTATTCGCGGATCACCGGTTGCAGTTGTTCGAGAAACGGATAGCGCGCGCCCACCTTCATCGGACAGCGGTTGTAATTGCGCAGCACGTCCAGCAAGCGTTCCGCCGCATCGTCATATTCACCGACGCGAAACGACGCCAGCCACGCCGCCACATGGCGCGGCGCAGGATTGAGGGACTGCACATCAAGATGCTCGTGTGTCGGGATACTCAACCGCAGCAGGTTCGTTTCCATGTCAGTGCCGACGAGGGGCTCGTACCTGCACTATCGGCAGTGCGATGAGTTTGGTTTACAACAATAAACGGGAGGATAAAGAAACGGGGCCCGAAGGCCCCGTGAAAAACTGCTTACGAAATGTTGTTAACCACTCAAGTTGATTAGAACTTGGTGACCACGCCGAAGGAGATACCGGACGGGCTTTCCGACTTACCGGAAGTCGGATTTACATACACGCCGGGGTTCTCGCCGTGACCTGCACCTGCCATGCTGTACTCACCGTTATCTTCGTTATTGGTCACAGCGAAGGCTGCATACACCAAGGTATTCTTCGACAGCGTATGGTCGTAGCCCAGCGCAATCAGGGTCGCGCCCGTCTTCGATGTATCTTTAAATTTGTTCGCCTTGTAAAGTTGGCCTTTGATCGCGCCCGCTCCCAATTTAAATGACCCACCCACGCCAAAGATAGTGTTGTTCAGATCTTTTGAGCCACCAATATTCTTCGCGCTCTGGAACAACCCTGCCACCTTCATGCTGCCCTGGGTAAAGCTTGCACCCAACCGCATACCAGATTCTACTTCGCCACCGGGATTCATGCCTTTGCCATGACTCTCATAGGCAAAACCAACGAATAACGGACCTGCAGCATAGTTGGCCGCCAAGTCGTAACCGCTGCCGTTTTTGGTCCCATCTTCCGGTATAAACGCCACCGTGGCACCGACGCCACTCATATCCGGCAATGAGTAGGTAATCATGTCGCTTGGGCGAGCATCGAAGCCAACCGTGCCGTCTGACAGCGCAGTCAGATTACGCGCATCGCCAATCTGGTCGCCGAAGAAATCGATCTTGCGACCCAGCGCTTTCATCGGCGTGTCGATCTTGCCGATCATGGCGGTGCCAAATCCGCCGCCGAGGCTGAGATAAGTTTCACGATCAAATACTTTGGTGCCGACGCCGTCCATCGTAATGCTTTGCTCAGCCAGAAAACCGAGCTTCATTCCGCCATCAAGATCTTCCGACGCCTTGAAGCCGATGCGGCTGGAGTTGCTTGACACGTAAATATACGACTTGTCACCATTGTTCAGGCTGTCCACGGAAACATGGGCCTTGCCGTAAACGGAAACATCGGCATTCGCTGCGCCAGTCATTGCCAATGCCGCACCTACTGCAACTACCAATATTGACTTCTTCATTGTGAAACCCCTCGTGAGTTGTGAATCTGCAAAAATACTTCTACCGATTGTTACAAACCGACGGGGCCCACGGCCCCGTCTATTCACTGCCTTTTACAACAAAAACTTAGAACGTGAATATCATGCCCAAGGACAACGCCTTCGGGTCGCTGCCCCTGTCGATGGCGTTTACGTTTTGCCCTGCAATGGTGTTATTGGGGCCATGACCGGCAGCGGATGCAGTGTAGGTGCCGCCCGTGGTTGGAATATCATTTACCTTGGTCGCGCCTTCGTCGTTCTTGGTCATTGCATAGGCCACATACACCTTGGTGTTCTTCGACAGGTTGTGGTCGTAACCAAGCGCGATCATGGTCGCGCCATCATTGGGGGCTACCGTTGCTCCCTTGGATTCGCCCGCTTTGTAATATTGGGCTTTCACTGCGCCTGCACCGATTTTGTAGGAACCGCCCAGACCCCACGTGGTACGTTCCAGGCTCGATGCAGTGACCGCAGCGATGGCAGGTCTGGCAGCGACAAATGGGCCTGCGGGGCATGTGGTAGTAATACCGCAGGGAGCGGTGTTACTCCCGGCACCACTAGCAGCCGCAGCCGCAGCCGCTGGCGTGGTCGGAACTGCGTTCATGCCAGATGCCTTCTGGTACAGCAGGCCCACCTTGACGTCACTAATCTCGTAACTACCCGCGAAACGGAGATTGGTTTCACTTTTCTCGTCATTGTTCCAAGCCTTGCCGTGACCGGACCAGCCCAAACCGGCAACCATCTTGCCAGGGCCTGCAGGACCCGCGAGCGTCGCGGTGAAATCCACGATTCTGGAATCCTTACGACCTTCATCCGGATTGTACAAAAACGCCACGGTGACACCGCCCATCGTGGGTGAGGTATAGGCCACCGCATTGGTCGCGCGCTGTTCCCAATTGGGTCGTTGCGCCGTGTTGTAGGTGTACGCCGGGTACCCGGTCGTGTTGTGCTGCGGGGAATTCGTAACTAGGCCCAAACCACTGGCCCGCGAGGTCAAGTTACGCGAGTCACCCACTTGGTCACCAAAGAAGTCTGCTTTGCGACCCAGTAATTTCGTTGGGGTATCGATCTTGCCGATGCGCACGGTGCCGAAACCGGCGCCCAAGCCCGCATACACTTCGCGCTCAGTGAAGGGTACGGTATTCACCGGGTTGTCGGATTCGACCATAAGTTCCAGCACCGCAATGGCTTTCATGCCGCCTTCAATATCTTCGGAAGCCTTGAAGCCCAGTACCGACGAATTGCTGGAAACATACAATGACTTCGCCTTGGTCCCCGCATTGGCTGGGCCTGAGTTAGTATTTCCATCATAGGTATTGCCGTTATCAAGTTGGTCCAAAGACAAATGCAGCTTGCCGTACACTTCCACGGCGGCTGATGCAGAACCGGCCGCTAAGGCCGCGCTGACTGCGATTGCGAGAACTGATCTTTTCATGTTAGTTACTCTCCCAAGTGGTGTGAAGGTCGGTGGGTGCACCTGAATTTCTCCGCCCGGTATTTATAGCAGTTTTCGGCAAAGATGCAACAAATGGCAAATTTGCCGCCGGATAGAAACAGTTTTGTTGCAAATATGTAACAACGATGGCTCGCCGAGAGTAGCGTCCGAGGTGCGCAATCCTTTAGGGGCGTACGTGTTGTTGAA
>JANOOV010000318.1:0-4574 GCA_031421535.1 Gammaproteobacteria bacterium | reverse complement strand
CGGCAAGGGCGGCAACGGGTGCGCCAGCTTCCGTCGTGAAAAATTCGAGCCTTTGGGCGGGCCCGATGGCGGTGACGGCGGCGATGGCGGCGATGTCATCCTGGTCGCTGACGCGGGCCTGAACACGTTGGCGGATTTTCGTTACACGCGCATGTTCCGCGCGGAACCTGGAAAAAAAGGCATGGGCAGCGATTGCACTGGTCGTGGCGGTGACGATTTACGCGTGCGCGTGCCGCGCGGCACGCTGGTCTACGATTCCGATACCGGCGAATTGATCGGCGACATCGTCACAGCCGGGCAAGAGCTGTTGGTCGCCAAAGGCGGCCGCCACGGCATCGGGAATATTCATTTCAAAAGCAGCACCAATCGCTCGCCGCGCCAATGCACGCCTGGCGAGCCCGGCGATGTGCGCAATCTACGTCTGGAATTAAAACTGCTCGCCGACGTCGGCCTGCTCGGCCTGCCCAATGCCGGTAAGTCCACGCTCATCCGCGCGGTATCAGCAGCACGGCCCAAGGTGGCGGACTATCCATTCACCACCTTGCACCCCAATTTGGGTGTGGTGCGTGTCGGCCAGTTGCAGAGTTTTGTGATTGCCGACATCCCCGGCGTCATCGAAGGCGCGGCCGAGGGCTCGGGGCTTGGCATTAAATTCTTGCGCCATCTGGTGCGCACACGTTTGCTGTTGCATCTGGTCGATGTGGTGCCGCTCGGCGAGCATACCGATCCGGTCAACGATGTGCGCGTAATCGCCAAGGAGCTGAAGAAATTCAGCCCGGAGCTTGCCGCGCGCGAACGTTGGCTGGTACTGAACAAGATCGACATGTTGCCGCCCGATGAGCGCGACGCGCATTGCGCAAAGATCGTAAAAAAGCTGAAATGGAGCGGGCCGGTATTTTATATTTCCGGTCTGGCCGGGGTGGGCACGCAAGAAATGATGATGAAGATCATGACTTACCTTGACGCCACGCCGGTAGAAGAAACGCCGGATGTTGCTGAATGGTAGCGTGCGCCGCGCGCACGACGCCTGAAAATACGCTATGACCGACACGCGCAAACAACTCGGCCAATCGCGCCGCTGGGTAGTGAAAATCGGCAGCTCCTTGCTCACCGACGAAGGGCGCGGCTTGGCGAAAGCCGCCATCGACGACTGGGTTGCACAGGTAGCACGCCTGTGTCAGCACGGAGTGGAAGTGGTGCTGGTCTCCTCGGGCGCAGTCGCCGAAGGCATGGCGCGGCTTGGTTGGGCGACACGACCCAGTGCGTTGTACGAATTGCAGGCCGCCGCCGCTGTCGGGCAGATGGGCCTGGTCCAGACTTATGAAAGCAGCTTCCAGAAACACGGCCTGAAAACCGCGCAAGTGTTGTTGACCCACGATGACCTGTCCAATCGCAAACGCTATCTGAATGCGCGCAGCACGCTGCGCACCCTGCTCAAACTCAAGGTCGTGCCCATCGTCAACGAAAACGACACCGTGGCGATGGAAGAAATCCGTTTCGGCGACAACGATACGCTGGCGGCGCTGGTGGCCAATCTGGTGGAAGCCGATGTGCTGGTGATCCTCACCGACCAAGCCGGGATGTTCGACAAAGATCCGCGTAGGAACCCCGACGCGAAATTATTGTCCGAAGTCAGCGCTGACGATCCGCTGCTGGAAGCGATGGCAGGTGGGACCGCCGGTAAAGTCGGGCGCGGCGGCATGCTGACCAAAGTGCGCGCGGCGAAACTTGCGGCACGCTCCGGCGCCAGCACGCTGGTGGCTCCGGGACGGGTCGCTGGCGTACTCGATGCGATTGCTGCCGGACAATACGTCGGCACCCTTTTCGCCCCTGGTCAGGAAACATTTGTCGCGCGCAAACAATGGCTCGCGAGTCATCTGCAACTGCGCGGCAAGTTGGTGATCGACGCAGGTGCAGCACGTGTATTGCGCGAGTCAGGCCGGAGTTTATTGGCCGTCGGTGTGAAAAACGTGACAGGCGATTTCATGCGCGGCGAAGTCGTGGCGTGTATCGACGAGCAAGGCCATGAACTCGCACGCGGTCTGGTGAACTACAGCGCGGATGAAACGCGCCGCATCATGGGACTGGCGTCCGACCGCATCGAAGAAATACTCGGCTACGTTGACGAACCGGAGTTGATTCACCGTGACAATCTGGTGCTGATCTAGCAGCACGGAAACGACAAACCCGGCATCAAGCCGGGTTTGTCGTTTGAAACATTGCAACTGTGCAGCCTTACGCCATCGCGTGAATGCGTGCGTTCAAACGGCTCTTGTTACGTGCGGCATTATTCTTGTGTACGATGCCTTTGTTGACCATCGAGTCGATCACTGGAGTGGCGGCGCGAAACGCGCTGGTGGCTTCATCTTTCTTGCCGGCTTCGATGGCTTTTTCAATTTTTCTGACCGCGCTACGGATGCGCGTGCGCAGCGTGACATTATGCTGGCGATGTTTTTCACCCTGACGGGCGCGCTTTTTGGCTGATGCGATATTGGCCAAGGGACAACTCCTTGAGAGCTTTCTAGGGTTTGAAGGCCGAGTAATATGCTGTTTTTGGACCTGACTGTCAAGACTGATGTTAGCCCCAAGTTAGCCCCAAGTAGTAATGTCCGCCATCTCCCAAATAGAAATGTCCGCTGGTGATTAAATTCTGGCTGTTACAAACGGCGGCGGGCATTTTGAAGATGGGTGAACTCATGAGCCAAAAAGAAGCGCGGCGGGCACAGGTGCTGGATTTACTGAAAGAGGGCGTGATCAACGCTCAAGAAGCGTCTAAACGGATGGGCGTGAGCCCCCGCCAAGTGCGGCGGATCGTGCGGCGTTATCAGAGCGAAGGCCTGGCCGGATTGATCAGCAAAAAGCGCGGTAGAACCTCGCATCGACGGCTGGACGAAGCCCTGCGCGCCACGGCCGTTGAGTTCATTGGTGCGCACTACCGCGACTTCGGACCGACGCTGGCCTGCGAGAAGCTCAAAGAGCACCATCAGATCACGCTGTCGGTCGAGAGCACCCGCCAGCTCATGATGGCTGCCGGCTACTGGCGCCCCAGAAAAGGCAGCACGATCTGCACGCATCCCATGCGGGAGCGGCCCGCGCGGTTCGGCGAGATGATTCAGATCGATGGTAGTCCGCACGATGGGTTTGAAGGACGCAGCGCGCGCTGTGATTCGCGTCGGCGCTGGCTTTGCGCCGGGTCGTGGCAGGATCGCTTGGTCAAGGAGATGCGACGGGTGGGGATTAACAACATGGAACACGCCAACGCCTGGCTGCCCGCCTTTATTGCAGACTACAACCGACGCTTTGCAGTCTCACCCCGCGATGCGTCAGACGCACATCTGGCCTACTGCGGCACGGCGGAAGCGTTAGCGCGCACCGAAGTCCGTTCAGGTGACCCGAACACTCTCGAAGAACCTCTCCTGTCAGTATGCGAACCAGGTGCTGCACATCGAAACCACGGGCACCGGGTTGGGGCTACGCGGCGCAAAGATCACGGTGCATGAACACTTTGACGGAACAAAAGAACTGCTTTGGAACTGCTTTGGCAAAACCGCAAACTGATTTATACCGTGATGGACCCGCCGCGACGACAAACCCCGGCGGCCGACAGCAAGACCGCCAATGCGCGTGTGGATCACGCAATGGCGCAGCGTCACAAACCGGCAGCAAATCATCCGTGGAGAAAGCCCATCGGCACGACCGCCCACGATGGGTTAGGTGCAACTTTGTAACAGCACGGAAACAACCTGAAACGGACATTTCTACTTTGCAGGATTGCGGGCATTTTTATTTGGCGTTGACAGACTGAATAACAGATTTTTAGGATTAGGACCGTTACGAAATATTCAGGTAACTTCGTAACGCGGCCTATGACTCGCTGCGCATTTTCATTGCCGACCAATGCGCAGCGAAGTTGCTGCACTATCATTAAAGTTCGTTTAAGTTGCTGTCGATAATTTGCACGCAACCTTGCAAAATAAAACGGCAGAGTGATTTCTACCTATTGCATCCCCTAACCCTAGAATCGAGCACCATACTTATGAAGAGTCTGTTTTGCGTCACTCTGGTCACTTTATTACTGAGCGGGTGCGCCGAGTTGCAAACGCTATATCAACCACCCCAAGCATGGGAACGTGATCTTCTGGCGCGCGACAAAATGCTGATCGGCGGCAATGCCGTCGAAGCCGGCACCGACGACCATATCTTTTTCAGCAAAGAAGCCTCCAGTATCGGGCGCACCATCGGTGGTGGGGGTTGCGGATGCAACTGAAGCGAAAAAAATCCATTGCGGATAAGCTGGCCATCGCCACCTGCTCATTGCTCGCGCCGACCACCGAAAATGCCTACGCGATTGAGGAAGACATTGATCTGGATCTGAGCTTTTTCGAATACCGCGAAAGCGGCCGCGTACGCGTGCGCGAGATGGAGGTCGCCGCGAAGTGGGTTTATGACGAAGACAACGTATTTTCCGGCAAGCTCATTACCGACGCGATTACCGGTTCGACCCCCAGCGGCGCGCTCACTCCGGCCTCGACATCTCAAACACTAACCTCTCCGTCCGGCGTGTCGGGCGCCAC
>JANOOV010000317.1:0-12354 GCA_031421535.1 Gammaproteobacteria bacterium | reverse complement strand
ACTTGGTGGTATGCACATAACGTATTGGGTTTGTGGATCACCCCGGTTGCGGCCGCAATCTCGTACTACATTGTGCCCAAGGTCACCGGCAATCCTTTGTACTCGCACCGCATCGGCCACTTGCACTTCTGGTCTGTCGTGGTGTTTTACTCCACCCCGGCTGCGCATCACATCATGTCCTCTCCGCTGCCCGAATGGCTGAAGTCGTTCGCGTCGGTCGAAGGCGTGCTGATCTTGGTGCCCGCAATTGCGTTCGTGGCTAACCTGCTGCTCACCATGACCGGCAAATGGAAAATGTTCATCGAAAACATTGAAATCAAATTCACCATCACAGGTGTGTTGATGGCAATTCCGCTGAACATGCAAGGGGGTTTCCAGCAAACTCGCGCGATCAACTGGTACATTCATGGGACTGGCTGGATTGTTGCGCACGCACACTTGGCGTTGCTGGGTTTCTCAACCTTCCTGGAAGCGGCGGCGGTGTATTACGGGTTACAAACCTTGCTGCGACGCAAGCTGTATTCCTTGGCCTTGGCCAATTTCCACTTCTGGATGTTGCTGATCGGGTTCACCACGTACTGGATTTCCATCACGATCGCGGGCCTGATTCAAGGTGCCGGCAAGATCTACGAGGTTCCCTATATTGATGTGGTGATTGCCGAGCATCCGTACATGATTGCGCGCTGGGTCGGTGGAACCATGGTGTTCCTCGGTAACTGCGTGTGGTTGTTCAACATGTATAAAACTGCGCTAGTGGGTACCGTGATTCCTGCGGGTCGTTTGCCGCATGAGCTGGCCTACGAACGCTAATCGGATGACGCTGTTTCTGGGAGGAAATAAACATGGCATTTAGAGAATATAAAATTGGTGCCCGCATGTTCGGGTTAGCGTTTGGCTTTTCGATGTTCATTACGCTATACATGGCGTCAGTGGATATCGCCAAGGTATCGGTGTCCGCCATCGGTCTTGAGCGCCAATTATCTTTTGGTCGCATTGGTGGCTTTAGTTACGAGGATCCGTTCTTGCAGGGCAAAGGCAAGCCGGTAAAGGTGGTGTTGAAAGCTGACCCAAAAACCGGCCAGCCGATGGACACGACCACGGCTTATGTCTACGAGGCTGGCGTACCGTTTCCGAGCGGTATCAATCACCCGCGTATCTTGGGTGAGGCTTCACGTGGGCTGAGTGAGGGTAAGGGGAAGATCACCCAGGCAAGCCTCAAGCAGGGTGCGGTGTTCGTGATTCATGAGGAAGAGCAAAACGGCTTCATGATTCCGTACATTGAAAACGCCTCGGCGACCCGTGGTTGGGACGCTTCTGCAACGTTGGCAAAAGTTCAGGACAGTGACCGTCACTATGTGGGCAAAGGTAAAATCATGTTTGTGAAGGAAGGCTGCTGGTGGTGTCACACCTTGTTGCCGGAACAGACGCAAGACTGGCAGTACTTTGGTGCGCCTCCCATGCTCGGTGACTTTAACGGCGAAAGCCCCACTGCGTTCGGTTCGGATCGTAAGGGTCCGGACTTGACGCATGTCGGTTCGCGTAATTCATCGCAAGAATGGATGATGGTGCACTTCTTCAATCCGCGTCTGGTTCAGCCGCACTCCATCATGCCGCGCTTTGATTATCTGTGGGGGCAGAAGGATGCCAGCGGCAACAACATCGACTTTAGCGGATGGCGGACGGCATACAATGAATATCTTGCAGGCAAGCGCATCACGCCGCCAGATGTTCCTACGCCGGCCAAAGACAGTGACGCGCGCGCGCTGATCGACTTTGTACTCAATCTCAAATAACAAAGGGGTGGATAGATATGGCATGGACATTTAATAATCCGCTGCACAGCCTGGCTACCGACGAGCAAAACAACGCGGCAATCAAGGTATGGGAAGGTGAAAGTCTGGGCGGCATCACCGAAGACAACAAACGCTTACCGCAACCGGTGGTGGGTTTGTTGATGCTCACAATCCTTGCAGCTTTCTTGTGTACATTCCCATTATGGGGACAGCGTCCCACCGCTGCGATTTATGAAGAATATGTCGCGATGATGAGTGATCCTAAAGTTCAGTCAATGAATGATGAGCAAGCGATGCAGTACATCGTCGAAACAGTGAAGGCCAAGGGATCGAAGTGGGCGAACTTACAAGAGCGGCATCCGGTCGATATGGACGATTTGCGGTTGTACAAACCACAAATTGAAGAGCTGCAGCGCAAAAAAGCACGCATGGATGAGTTCACCGTCGTGGGCGACAAGATTGTAATCGCCAATTTTGAAGGTAATTGGATTGACGAAGCCAAGGGTGATCGCGAGCGGAAACAGCCGTGGTGGGACAAGGGTTATCTGATCGACGTCTTTTACGTTATCTACTTCTGTATCGCATTGATTATTGTCGTCAAGCGGTTGCCGCCTTACACCTATAAACCGAAGCACCATCATTAATTTTTCAGGAGATTGCCATGATTGATTTAGATAATGGTCCGTTGGCGATGTTGATCAACATATTTCTGGTGGTTTTTTTCCCATATGTTTACAGCTTCTTCATTGATCAAACTGACAAGCACAAGCCGCCTATTGATACCTATTCAAAATAGGCTGCATTAAAAAAAGAAAGCCACACCGTCCTATTGGGCGGCGTGGCTTTCTTCATTTAGGTGGGCAGTACGTGGGTATTCGCTTTAGTATGTGTAGTAGTTTATGCAAAATCTTGTAAATTGGCTTGGCAGTAATGCGAGTTCCTTTCGCTTCCTCATAGCGGAGACTCAGCGTCCGTTTGGTTTTGATATGAGCATCGACGGAATGCAGACGCAGGGATTTAGCGTCGGCATCTTTATATTCCTGATGATCGGGATAATTGTTTTTACCTTGATCGTCTTTGCGTTCCTGCCCAAGAGCAAAGGTGCGCAACTTAAAGCGGGCGAAAAATATCTGTTCGTCTGGATACTTTTTGGTGTGGTGGTCTCCATCGCATTTGGGGCTAGCCAGTTATTATTCGGTAACTTGTTTTAACGGAGGTAGGGCAAATGGGTATCGGTGACTATTTAAATTCCCTTGAAGACGGCTGGAGCATTTATTTATGGCTCGTAGCTGGCGCGGCAATCATCATTACATCCGTGATTATGATTCGTTGGGCGGCGCGCAACGAACAATTTGACGAAGACATTAAATACGTTGTATTCGATGAGGAGGACAAGGAGAAAATGGCGCCCGAAGAATTCAAAAAAGCGCAGGAAGTATGGAAGAAACAGGGTGAGCTACGCGAAGAATTCCTGAAGAAGCACGCTGAGCGTAAGACTAAGTAACTCGAAATATGCGTCGTGCCGAAAAAGTGATCGTAAGCATTATCGTCTGCGTGATTGTTGTGGTCGGCGGGATAAAAGCCTGGCTGGGTCAGTTTAAAATCAACGACACCGCCGATGTTCCGTTCTACACCACGGCATCCAATGATTTGAATCGACATGCGAATGCAGTTTACAAACAACAAAACTGCAAACAGTGTCATTTACTTTGGGGCTCACGGGAGATGACGCAGGCGGTACCGGCACCGGCGCTGGATGGTATCGGATCACTTCGTGATGAAGCGTGGTTCTTCGCGTATTTTTCTGCTGAAAATCCCCAGGCCATTATTCCATCGCGTTTGAAAAAACAATATCAAATGCCTTCGTTTGCCAAGTTGCCCGAAGCAGACCGCCGCGTGCTCGCGCAATACATGGCGAGTTTAAAAGTAAAGGATGAATACATTGATGAAGTCAGGAAGGCTGAGTACGAAAAATTGACCGGCAATACCTATATCGCACCCAGTGCTGCACCGCCATGAAAAACCCGCGCTATTTGTTAGGTACCATCGCGATTCTGGTCGGCTGCGTGATTAACTATGTAGGCGACCATCTAATTGGTGTACGCGTCGAGTTGTACTACGGGATTACCGATACTTTCGGAGCTGCATGGTTTTCGCAGATTTTTCTGCTGCCAGTTCTGGTCGGGTACTCGGTCAGCTATGTCTATGGCCTGGGCGGCAAATGGATGTGTTATTTTCCACCGCTGATCGTGCGCACCTACGCCTATCTGGAAACGATGTTCTTTCTTGGTGAACCCCCGGGCGCGTCGTTGATGCCGGGCGGATGGTGGGGTTTTTTTGTTATTCTTGCCGTCGAAAGTGCCGTGATCGGCGGGGTACTTGGCGAAGTGTTAATCAAGCGTATTTACGGCCGTACTCCCAAGGGGGCCATCGTTGACACTTCCACTGAAGAGCCTCCAAAGGCGGGTGCGCCGTGAGTAATTCGCCGGTAAAAACAGCGCTTACGCTAACCCCCGAGCAGCGCGAGCGAAAAAAGCGTTACCTCAGTGCGACGGTAGTTACGTGCATTGCGCTTGCAATGGTATTTGGCGTAGTTCATGTGGTGCAACTGGGCGCTAATCGCATGGCCGACATGCGTTCACGAGCCACCTATGATCTCAAGGAAGAGGCGCTGCATATTCGCGCTGCCGGAGAAGACATCGCGCGACATCAGGAACATAAGGCCAAGTCGATTACCGGCGTGCAGACTTACGGAATCGAAGAAGTCAACGGCCTGCTCAATGCTGATCAGTGGATCGACCTCAACTCCCAAATTAAAATTCCAGCCGGGCCCTTCGTGATGGGTACCGACCAAGAGCGTGCCGATACGCAAAACAAGCCGCAGCACACGGTGAATCTGCCCACCTATTCCATCGATAAATATCTGGTGAGTAATGCGCAGTATGCGCAGTTTGTCGTGAAAACCGTACGTAAGCCGCCATTGGAATGGAAAAACTCCCGTATTCCTGACGGTAAAGTGTTACACCCAGTCACCCTGGTGAGTTGGCATGACGCCAAGGAATTTTGTGAGTGGGCCGGTCGGCGCTTGCCCACTGTAGAAGAATGGGAAAAAGCCGCGCGCGGGACCGACGGGCGCCGTTGGCCGTGGGGTGACAAAATGGATGTGACACGGCTCAATACCTATTACAACGTCGGAGCCACGAATCCGGTGAAGCAATATGCCAACGGTGTCAGTCCGTACGGCGTTTACGATATGGCTGGCAATGTCAGCCAGTGGACCGCGAGCGTCTTCAAACCCTATCAAGGCAGCAGTGCCGCTACAGATATATTTCAACCCAAAATCGCGATCAGCGGCAGCCCTGCAGACAATGCGATGAAAGTAGCGGATTTCGTACCCGTCAACGCGCACTACAAGGTACGACGCGGAGGATCATGGAAGAGCGATCCATTTTCCACATCCACGTTCCATCGTGATTTTTCCTTGCCGCACTATGCGTCTGACTTTTTCGGATTTCGTTGCGCGTCGGACAGTTAATTCAGGGTGTCAGATTTTATGCTGCGTTTATTTACCGTCTTGATGTTTGTATTTCTTGCCGCACCCGCCTACGCGGTTGACAGCTATCGTTTTCTTCACGTGACCATCGAAACCCCGTGGATGATCTTCTTGTTCCTGCTGTGTATCGTGTTATTCCCCTTTGTACTGACGGCGATTTTGCATTGGTACTTCGCGAACAAAAAAGAATCGCCGCCGCATCCCAAGAACGAAGCATAAGGGGCGCGCTACGTGTTACCACTTCGCGCAATAAATACTTGGGCTCAGGTATTGATCGTGCTCGCACTGTCAACGCTATATGGCGCGTATGCCGCCGACACCATGCCGTCACCTTCTTCGTCAGCGACGTCCGACAGTACCAGCGATGTACTCAGCGCCTTTAACAAAGATCAAGGCAAACCCAGCGACATCGTTTCGATTTCCGACAAGAAAAAGCGCCTGATCATGTTTTCCATGGGGGTACCCCTGCTGATTTTTATTTTGCTCACCGCCGCTCTGGGTATCGCGATGGGTATGTACGGCAAGCCTGTTTATGTTCCGCATATGATTTGCGCCGGGTTTAGCGTCACGCTGGCTATTGCCCACGCGGTGGTCGGCATAGTGTGGTTTTATCCTTTCTAGCAGCCTGTCGGATTTAGGTGGTGTGGAGCGAAACAGTGGGAGAGCGAAGACAGAACAGCGCAAATTTGAGGCGAATAGTGATTCTATTCAACGAAAATTTGCGCTGTTATGGACCGCTCTCCCGCTGTTGCAGCCCCGCCATCCTAAGTCCGACAGGCTGCTAGGTTGATGGCCGCTCCGCTCCCTCCCCACACACTTGGTCGTTGGCTTACGGGGCTTTATTTTGTTTCCGGAGCGACGAGCCTTGCCTACGAAGTGTTGTGGGCGCGCATGTTATCCGTGCAATTCGGAATCAGTATTTTCGGCGCAATTGTCACGGTCTGCGCCTTTATGGTCGGCCTGGGTGCGGGCAGCCTGCTCGGCACGCGTGTGAGTGCGCGTGTACAACATCCATTGCGCTATTTCGCAATGCTGGAATTAGGCGTTGGTGTTTTCGCGCTGCTCATGCCGTTTGTTGCGCAGGCCGTGAACCACGAGCTGTCCACACTCGCACCGGGCGTCGCGATAACGACATGGTTTGCGCTTCAGCTCGCTGCCGCTTTTCTCTTGTTACTGCTTCCTGCATTGGCGATGGGCGCAGGTTTTCCACTGTTGCTTGCCGCCGCCGGTAACACCGATGCGTCGCTCAGTCGCGTGTATGGATTCAACGCATTGGGCGGAGTTGCCGGTGCGTTGCTGCCCTTGGGGTTGCTGCCCGCGCTGGGCTGGCTCGTAACGGCACAACTTTTTGCAGTGGCGGGTATTGTCATTTCCATCGCCGCCTTCCTGCTTGCGGCGCGTCAGGCCGCCATTGCCAGCACGTCGGCGGCGGCACGCACGTTACCGGCGAAATCCACGTTACTGCTCTATGCCGGTATTGGAGCTGCCGCCCTGATGCTGGAGATCGGCTGGACGCGTCTGTTCGGCATGATCATGCTGCGCACCGAATATGTGCTCGCCGTTATTATCGCGGTATTTTTACTGGGCATCGGCAGTGGTAGTGTGCTGGCAAAACGACTGACCGATGCGCGTTGGTTGCTGATTTTTCCGGTGCTTGCAAGTCTTGGTGCAGTGCTTACGCTCTGGCTGTTAACGCCACTCGCACGTGCGATTGAAGCGAGTCAATTTGCATCGCTCTCCACCGCACTGTTGGTGCAGGCGGGCGCATTGGCATTACTGACGTTACCGGTAACATTCGCGCTCGGTGCATGGCTGCCCCTGCTCGCTGCACGCTCCGGCGGTAACGCTGCGCACGGTGCGTGGTTGTACGGTGTGAACTCGCTGGGGGCTGCGCTGGGTACGCTCATCGCCGGATTTATTTTGATCCCAGCCATCGGCACTCCTGCAACCATCGCGGTGGCAACGCTGTTGCTGCTGACGTGTGGGCTTGCTTTGGCGCAGGCACGGCGCGCGTGGTTTGCGCTTGCCGTCGTCGGGCTCAGCATGTGGCCGGTATTGTCATTACCGCCGGTCGCGGCCTTGCTGCCGCGCGCGCTGGGTGACACGCATGATGTTCTGGTGTACGAAGACGCGCTGTCATTGACGCACGTGGTTGAACGCAGCGACGGACAGCGCGTGTTGCTCGACGACTTGCAACGCCTGGATGCAGCCTCCGATCCCGATGCCGTAGTCGTGCAGCAAAATCAGGCACGCTTGCCGCTGCTGCTGCACCCGCAGCCGCACAGCATATTGTTTCTCGGCATGGGCACCGGCATTTCCGCATCGGGTGCGCTTGCGTACCCCGGCTTGTCACTCACTGCGGTGGAGTTATCACGCGGCGCAGTCATCGCGGCACGCGACTGGTTCGCGCCGGTAAACGGCGACATCGTAAAACACATGCGCGTCGTGCGCGACGACGCGCGCCGTTTTCTGGTCAGCGACACGGCGCACTACGACGTCATCATCGGCGATCTGTTTCATCCCGATCTCGCCGGACGCAGTGCATTGTTGTCGGTGGAACAGTTTACGCGCGCGCACGAACGCCTGCGTGACGGTGGCATCTTTGTACAGTGGATCGCACTGAATCAATTCGACGCCCCAAGTCTTGATATTGTGCTGCGCAGTTTCAGTCACGCGTTTCCGCAAGCGGTGGTGTTTCTCGATCCATTTCGTCTGGCGTTGGTCGGCAGCAAGGATCGCATCGTGAATGCGTCAGATGTACTGGTGAACCTTGCGCGCCTGCCGGACGAGTCGCGCAACAGTGCGACCGGCGGCGAAGGTGCGTGGACCTGGTTGGGGCGTTACTTCGGGCCGATCAAAGCATTGGTTAGCGACGTCGGCGACGTGCAGCACGAAGCCGCGCCGCGCATTGAATATCTGCTGCCCAAAGCGCGCTATCGCGGCGGGCTGGATCTGGCCGCGCTGCTCACGCACTTGCTCAAACAACGCCCCACGTGGCAACACGCGGCGGATGAGTTGCGCGTACCCGCTGATGTGCGCGACCCATTTGAAAAATCCTATGCGGCCACCGAACTGGCGCTGGCCGGTTGGGTCGCAACACTGCGCGGCAAAGCTGAAGAAGGTAATCGACTGCTGCAACTCGCCTATCAGGCCAACCCGCAAGACCGCTGGGTGGGTGTCGCGCTCGTCACTCCAGTTTGGAATCAGCTCGAAACCCTGATGCAGCAAGGTGCGCACGTGCAAGACATTTTCGGTAAAGACGCGCGCGATGTGCTTGCCGCAATTTTGCAGATTCGCCCCGACCATGTTCCCGCACTGAAAATGCTACGCAAGCTCGAACAACTCGCAGGCAATACTGCGCGCGCGGAAGAGTTAGGCGCACGCGTGGCGCAACTGAGCCCGCTGGATCGTGATAATCCTAGAAACGGCAGTTGACCGCTGCAAGGCGTAAGCAAGTGCGTACAGGTATTGATATTTTTGGTTCCTACATGCTTCACCCAGAAGGTGAGGCTCGCTACGGCGTGTGCAGCACGCCCCGTTGTGCGCATGGCTTCGTTGCAACTCGTCGGAATAGCTCGCTATTCCTCGCTCGTTGCGCCTCGCCCTGCACCCAACGGGTCGCACTCCACACGCCGTTCAACTGCCGTTTCTAGGATAATAAAAATCGTTAGCCTGTTTTTAAAAATTCGCTGTCCAGCGTGCAGTGATGCACGACCGCATCAAGATAGCGATCAGCAATGCCCGCGTGTTCGAGCAATACAGCCTGAGCGTTGTTTCCGAGTGCGTTACGCCGCTGCGGATGGTCGAGCAAGTCGGTGATGCGCGCGCCCAATTCAGTTTCATTCTGCACTTGCACGGCTGCGTCGGCGTCCAGCAGGACACGCGCCTCATCGGCAAAATTTTGCATGTGAGGGCCGAACACTGTTGCTTTACCGGCGTGTGCCGGTTCCAGAATATTGTGGCCGCCGACCGGCACCAGTGAGCCGCCCATAAATACCATCTCGGCCCCGCCGATTAACGCGGGCAACTCACCCAGTGTGTCGGCCAGATACACCTCGGTGTGCGCCGTGACCGCATCGCCCCGGCTGCGCACCGCGACGTTGAGTTGCGCAGCGGCAAGTTGTCGCAGGATATTTTTTGCGCGTTGTGGATGGCGCGGTGCCACGACCAGCAGGTGCGCGCCATGTGCCAGGTTTTGCCATAAACGCGCAAGCAAAAGTTCCTCGTCGCGATGGGTGGAGGCGGCGAGCAGATACGGGCGGCCAAAATCAATCGGTGCAACGGCAAGTGCAGTGGTGTCGGCAGAAAATTTAATGTTACCGACGACGCTCACACGGTCTGCCGATGCGCCGAGTTCCACAAATGCGGCACGGTCGGTTTCCGAGCGCGCCAGCACTGCATTCACCTGTGAAAACGTCACACCGTATACACGGCGCAGCCACGCGCCCGCACGCAGCGTACGCGCCGAGAGGCGACCGTTGACCAGCACGAGCGGAATGCCACTCGCATTGCAGCGCTGATACAGGTTGGGCCACAACTCGGTTTCCATAATGAGCGCACAACATGGTTGCGTCGCGCGCAAAAAACGCCGCACTGCGCCGGGCCAGTCGATCGGCAGATAAGCGTGCGTGACCTCCGTGGGCAAGCGCGCCGCCGCGACTGCCGCGCCGCTGGGCGTGGTGGTGGTGATCAGGATCGGCGCGCCGGGATAGCGTGCCCGCAACCGCTCAATCAGTGGCTGCGCGGCCATGACTTCTCCCACCGAAGCCGCGTGTAGCCAGATCGGGCGCTGCACCTGACGCGGATAAGTCAAGCCCAGGCGCTGTGCCGCGTAACGCAGGCCGCCGCGTCGCAGTGCCTGGCCTACGGTAAAGATGACCAGCGGCAAACCCAACACCCACAGCAGCACGTTGTATTTTAACAGCGCGAATTTGGTCGCGGGAGAAACGGTACTGTTCATGACAGTTTCTTTTTGCGCCGCTCGGGATACAGCGGTGCGTTGCCGGTCGGCCGGGTTTTGAAGCGGCGATGCAGCCACAAGTATTGTTCCGGCGCGCGGCGTACCGCGTGTTCGATCACGGCGTTGATGCGTGTGGCGTCGCTAACATCATCCCCGCCCGGAAAATTTTCCAGTGCGGGAAGCAAGATCAGTCGATAACCGCTACCATCGTTCAAGCGCTGCGGAAAAAACGCCACCACCGGTGCGCCGGACATTTTTGCCAGGCGCGCGGGCGCAGCCAGCGTCGCGCACATCACGCCCATGAACGGTGCGAACACGCTGTGTTGAGCACCAAAGTCTTGATCCGGCGCGTACCAGACCGCGTTGCCCTGCTTCAGGCTGCGCAACATGCCGCGCACATCGTGGCGTTCGATAGCGCGTTCATAGTTGCGCTCGCGCGCCCGCTTCATTACCGCCTCGAATAAAGGATTGCGGTGTTTTTTGTACATGACGTGAAAGCGCTGCCGCAAGGCCAGCAAACGCCCGCCGATTTCCAGGCAGGTGAAGTGTGCGCTCAGCAGAATGACGCCGCGCTGTTGTTGCAGCGCGTGGTGCAGATGCTCGATACCTTCGATCCGACACAGCGGTTCTAGCTGCGCGCGCCGACCCCACCAACTCAATGCGGTTTCCAGCAACGAAATACCGGCGGAACGAAAATTGTCTTTGATCAGGCGCTGTTGTTGAGCTGCCGTGTGGTCGGGAATCACAGCGCAATGTTGATTTGTGCGACGCGTCGCCGCCACGGCATGAGGCGGTAAAGGAGTGTGCCCAGACCGGCACCCACGGCCAGTTGCACGCGATACGGCAACAGCATGGCGCTACGCAGGAGTCCGAGGCCCAGCCAGGTGAGCCAGTAACGCGGTGCGAGGAAGTCGCGGAGCTTGAAGCTAGTGTAGTGAGTCACGCTGTTCGGAGCTTATTACCAGATCAATAACCGTGAAAACGAAGCATCCCTTCCCCCTTGCAGGGGGAAGGAGCACTTTTCATCGCACCAGTATCACGACATTGGTGCCGGGTGTCGTCATTAACAAAGCCGGTGGCAGATTGTGCCATCGTGCGCATGGCGCACGCTACACCGGTTATTTTTTCAACCAGCCGTTGATCTGTTGCAGGTCTTCAGCCGTAAGCGAACCGGTTGCACTTTTCAGGCGCAGCGTCGCAAGAATGTAGTCGTAGCGCGCCTGCGTGTAGTTGCGTTGCGCGAGAAACAGGCCGGTGCGGGTGTTGAGCACGTCCACCGCCGTGCGGGTGCCGACTTCATAACCCGCTTCGGTTGCCGAAAGCGCGCTCTTGTTTGAAACCACGGCTTGCTTTAGCGCAGCCACGCGGCTGATGTTGGCGGTCACGCTCAAATAGGCTTCGCGGGTTTGCAAAATTGCATTGCGGCGCTGTTGTTCGAGCCAAAATCCGGCCTGCTCAACCTGTAGACGGGCTTTGCGTATGGCCGACCGGACGGCACCGCCCTGATACAGTTGCCAGTTAAAGGACAACGCAACGGAAGTGTCTTTGCGTTTCAGGCCGGAGGGTGCGTCGGAATAGTCCTCATTGCTGTAATTGCCGACGGCATCCAGCGTGGGGTAGTTAAAGCCCCGTTGTCGGCTGACCTCGGCTTCGGCGCTTTCCATTGCAAAGCGGGCGGCCTGCACCGCCGGATTCTGTTTCAACGCCGCTTGCGCCCACTGTTCGATATCCGCCGGGGTGGGCGGTACCAGCGGTGCATCGCTGACCAATGTGGCCAGCACTTTGTAACTTTGTCCGGTGACTTCGCGCAACGACTCCCAGGCGCTGGCCAGGCGATTGTCTGCGCCGATCACTTGCGTGGTTGATAAATCGAAACGCGCCTGCGACTCATGCACGTCGGTAATGGCGATCAAGCCGACATTGAAGCGCTGCTTGGTTTGTTCGAGCTGTTTGCCGATGGCTTCGTGCTCGGACCTGGCAAAGGCGAGGCTGTCTTGCGCCGCCAGCACTTCAAAATAACGTTCGGCCACGCGCAGCGTGAGCGCCTG
>JANOOV010000316.1:0-16731 GCA_031421535.1 Gammaproteobacteria bacterium | reverse complement strand
CCAATGATTTACAGACCGACCAACAAAAAGGGCTGCATCGCTGCAGCCCCGTTCATCATTTTGGCTCCCCGGGACGGACTCGAACCGCCGACCAGGTGATTAACAGTCACCTGCTCTACCGACTGAGCTACCGGGGAATGTAGAGGATGCGTATGGTACTGGCGGCCTTCAGGTCGGTCAACCAAAACGCGGCGCTAATCTTCTTCCGGGTCCAATGAGTGGCGCCAGAACTGGCCTTCGGATTCAAACAGGCGCTGCGTTTCGCGCGGGCCCCAGGTGCCGGCCGGATAGGTGTGGATATAGTCGCGCTCCATCGCCCACACACGCAGGATCGGATCGACCACGCGCCATGCCCATTCCACTTCGTCGTAACGCAGGAACAGGCTGTGGTCGCCGGTGATCACGTCGAGCAGCAAACCTTCATAGGCGTCGTAAGCTTGTTCACCTTCTTCGCGGAAGCTGGCATCCAGGCTGGTGGTGCGCGTGCGCATTTCCATGCCGGGTTCTTTCACCTGAATTTCCATGCGCACGCATTCGGTGGGTTGAATGCCGAGCAATAACCAGTCGGGTTTGAGTTTTTCTACTTGCGTGTTGCGGAACAGATGCTGCGGCGGATGTTTGAAACGGATCGACACCATCGATTTGCCTTCCGCCATGCGTTTGCCGGTGCGCAGATAAAACGGCACACCGCGCCAGCGCCAGTTGTCGATATAAAGTTTCAGCGCCGCGTAGGTCTCGGTGACGCTGTTCTTGGGCACCTTGTCTTCGTCCAGATAACTCTTGGCTTTTTTCCCGCCGATCACACCGCTGGCATATTGCGCGCGAAAGGCTTGTGCATGCACCGCACTCTGCGGGATCGGGCGCATGGATTTGAGCACTTTGACTTTTTCGTCGCGCAGCGATTCGGCATCCATCGCGGCGGGCGGCTCCATCGCCACCAGCGTGAGCACTTGCAGCAAGTGGCTCTGGATCATGTCGCGCAGCGCACCGGCGCCGTCGAAGTATTCCGCGCGGCCTTCGATGCCTTGAGTTTCAGAATGCGTGATCTGTACGTGGTCGATGTAATTTCTGTTCCACAGGGGTTCCATCATGACGTTTGCAAAACGGAACACCAGTACGTTCTGCACCGTGGCCTTGCCCAAATAGTGATCGATGCGGAAAATCTGTTCTTCGCGCAGATGTTTCAGAAATTGCTTTTGCAGAATGCGTGAGCTTTCCAGGTCGTAGCCGAAGGGTTTTTCCACCACCACGCGTTTCCAGCCGTGATCTTCATTCGTGAGGCCGACCTCGGCGAGCTGGCGCACCACCGTGCTGTATTCGGCGGGGGCGATGGCCATGTAAAAAATCACGTTCTTGGAAAAATTTTCGTTGTTGGAAATCAACTCGTTGAGATATTGGAACGACTGCGGGCTTTCCATATCGCCGCGAAAAAAATGCAGCCGTGCGCTCAAGCGTGCGAGCACCTCGGGGTTCATGCCCTGGCGTGCTTGCGGGCCCAGTAGATCGCCGACCTCGGCGCGCCACTGATCGTTGCTCCACTCGCGTCGGCCAAAGCCGATGACATTCATGCCTTCCGGCAAACGCCCGGCGGCTTCCAGGTGGTACAGCGCGGGCAGCAATTTACGCTTGGCCAGATTGCCGGTCGCGCCGAAGATGACGTAGGTGCACGCTTCAAGCATGGTTATTTTCCTGAGGTTTTCATCGCATGCCCGCCGAACGCGTTGCGCATGATCGACAGTAATTTATGGCCGAAGTCCGCCTTGCCCTGGCTTGCGAAGCGCATGTACAGCGAGGTGCAGATTACCGGCGCGGCAACGCCTTGATCAATGGATTCAATCGCCGTCCAGCGGCCTTCGCCGGAGTCGGGCACGGTGGGTGCAATGGCGTCGAGTTTTTGATCGTGCTTTAAACTTTCTGCTGTCAAGTCCAGCAACCAACTGCGTACCACCGAGCTATGGCGCCAGAGCTCGGTAATTTGCGCGAGATCGAGATTGAATTCCTGTTTGCCCTTCATCAGCGCCAGACCTTCGGCGAAGGCTTGCATCATGCCGTACTCGATACCGTTGTGAATCATCTTGGTGAAGTGACCCGCGCCGACCGGGCCGACGTGTGCCCAGCCGCGATCCGGTGCGGGCGCCAACGCCTTCAATATCGGAGCCACGATTTCAAGCGTGGCCTTGTCGCCGCCCGCCATTAAACAGTACCCGTTGGCCAAGCCCCAAATGCCGCCCGACGTACCCACATCACAATAGCGCAAGCCCTGCTGCGCCACGCGCGCGCCGCGTCGTTGCGTGTCGTGATAATTACTGTTGCCGCCATCGACGATCACATCGCCTTTGCTCAACAACGGCAACAGTTGATCGATGGCTTCTTCGGTGGCCGCGCCCGCCGGTAACATCAACCACACCACACGCGGCGCGGCGAGTTTTTTTACCGCGTCTGTGATGCTTGCGGCGGGGGTCAAGCCTTCTTCTTGCGCCAGTTGCTGCACGATATCGTTCGAACGGTTGTAACCGACCACGTCAATGTCGGCGCGGCGTAACCGGCGCGCCATGTTGCCGCCCATTTTGCCCAAACCGAACAGTGCGAGTTTCATGTGGTTGTCCTTTGTGATGGTGGTGGTCTGATGGCAGCGCGCAAGGCCGCTACACAAGTGCGACGGTGACAAGCTAAAGATAGTCCAGAAACCCGATGGTCAGGTCGCACAAATGTATCGGTAGCGGAAGAAACAACCTTAATGAAGCGCGCAGGTTGAACGCATTTTGAAGTGAAGCAGCGCCTTTTGCCGCCGGGGCATGATCGGTAATAGAATGCGCACCTGCACCAAGCACGATAAATCATTGCGAGCAACGGAGGCCGCGCCATGAGTATCCACCAGATAAAAGTCACGCTGTGCAACATCGATCCGCCGATCTGGCGACGCATTCAGGTCAGAAGCGACATGCGGCTCGACCAGCTGCACGACCTGTTGCAAATCGTCATGGGCTGGGAAAACGATCACCTGCACGGATTTCGCGCCGGTCGTAAAAATTACGGTAAACCCGATCCGTTCAGCGACACCATCGACGAGCGCAAGGCCCGCCTGAACGAGGTTGCCGAAAAGAGCGGCAAACTGATCTACGAATACGACTTCGGCGACAGTTGGGAACACGAACTCGAAATTGAAACAGTATTCGAACCCGAGCCCGGCGTGCATTACCCGCGATGCCTCGCGGGTGAGCGCGCCTGCCCGCCCGAAGACTGCGGCGGATTTCCCGGCTACGAGTATCTGCTCGAAGCGCTGCGCAATCCTAAAAACGAGGAGCATGCGGAGCGGCTCGAATGGCTCGGCGATTTCGATCCCGAGGTATTCGATCTCGACAAGATCAACACGCGCCTGGGCAATCGCGCGCTTGCCCCGCTACCGCCCACGCCCGTTTACTCGAATGAAGATCTCGCGCCGCTTGATCCGGAAGCATTGCTGGAATTGATGATTCGCGACGAAGACCGCGTGCCGCGCAACGTTATCGACGCCTGCGTGCGTCACGGCGACGCGATGGTGCAGTGCTTGAGCGTCGTGCTTGAGGATGACCGTTATTGGGACGAGACCGCGACGCGCGGTGAGTGGTGGCTGTTGCTGCACGCGGTCATGATCCTGGGGCTGATGCCGGGCGCAGATGCGGGGCGGTTGTTGACGGATTTAATGCAGCGCCTGGGAGAAGAGGAAGATGTAGGTCCGGATGACTGGTTTCACGGGTACTGGCCCGCGTTGTTTCGCAACAAACCCGAGGTCGTGTTACCGGCATTACGCACCTTGAGCGCGGATCACGATCTCGACTTTTTGACCCGCGCGCAGGCCATCGACACCATTGTTGCGTTCGCGCAGCGCGGGTCGACGCTTGAAAGCGCGCTCGACTGGGCAGCGGGCATCGCCGCCGACGAACAAGAAGACTGGGATTTACGGCTGTCCACCGGCAACCTGTTGCTGAATTTCCCGCGCGAGCGGCATCGTGCGCTGCTCGACGATCTGGCGGCGCGGCAAACGGGTTGGGGCGTGATGTTCGCAACCAGCGACGTGCACGACGCTT
Organism: Gammaproteobacteria bacterium; assembly: GCA_031421535.1. Taxonomy (GTDB): domain Bacteria; phylum Pseudomonadota; class Gammaproteobacteria; order SG8-11; family SG8-11; genus UBA6921. Next base: position 12,664 of record JANOOV010000316.1, on the reverse strand, counting down.
ATGCCGCGATGCAGGACAAACCGGAATGGGACCGCTTCCAGGATCCCTGGAAATTTTACAGCACCGAACAAATCGAAGCCCGCCGGCAGCGTTGGGAAACAGAAGATCGCGCGCTGGAAGAGGACGAAGACGACGACGACGAAGGCGAATGGGACAGCACCGAACCAAAGGGCCGCACATTTTTTCGGAGGACATTCCTTACATCCGCTCCGCACCCAAGGTCGGCCGTAACGACCTGTGCCCCTGCGGCAGTGGGAAAAAATACAAGAAGTGCTGTTTGCTCCTGGAATCGGCGTGAATCGAAGCGCTGCGCCGCCGCGCGGCAATTTACCTGCGCCTGACACCCCGGAACACCCAGCCTAAAAACCACCAGGGGAAATGACAACAACCAACACCTAGAAATGAGAAGTTAGGGGCGGTTGATCATGACCGCATGAAGAAGATGATGCAGGCGGGGTGTTGAACTACATTGGGAGCTCCAGTGTATCGGCGCCCTGCTGAATGCGTTCGATGAGTTGTCCGAGGCGCGTATTGAGTTGTTGCATATCCGCCAAACTTTCACTCTTGCTTGCGAAAGACATGGTCGTGGCAATTTCGGTAATGAGCGGATAGCCCATGCTGCCGCCCAAGCCTTGTAAGTCGTGAACAATTTTTCCCGTCGCGTTCCAGTCGCGACGTTCGACTGCTTGCGTCAGGTCGGCGTAATACACCGGCAGTTTCGCCACAAAATTCCTGGTCACGCGCAGGATGACCGGGTCGTCGTCTTCCAGCATCGAAAATACCGGAATATGGTTTTCGTGCGTGGCTGGCGGCGCGTGCGTCAGAAATTTATTCAGCACACGATGCAGCTGCTCCGGCTCGATCGGCTTGGCCAGAAAATCGTTAAATCCCGCCACGCGATAAATCTCCTGATCGTTTTTCATGGTATTCGCGGTGAGCGCCACAATGGGTACCGCGCACCCCATGTGTTGCAATTGCCGCATCGCCGCGAGCCCGTCCATACCCGGCATCTGGATATCCATCAACACCAGATCAAAGTGTTCGCGGGCGATGTACTCAAGCGCCTGCGCGCCATTTTCGGCAGTCACCACGCTAATGCCGGTGCGGCGCAAATACATTGAGGCGAGAATACGCAGATCCTGGTTATCTTCCGCGAGCAAAACGGTACCGTTGAAATGCAGATCCGCGCGCGTCGGCGGGCGGTCACCCTGTGTGTCGTCGGGTGGGTGTTCTGCGCGCTCCTGCCCGTCGGTCAGGCACTCCGGTGCAACGTGCTGAGTCAGGGTCAGAGTAAATGTGCTGCCGATGCCTTTCTCGCTTGCAACGGTGATCTTTCCGCCGAGCAAGGCGGCAAGGTGTTGTGACAGCGCCAGCCCCAGTCCCGTGCCACCGTATTTGCGATGGATATGCGCATCGCCCTGTTGAAACTCGTGAAACAACCGGCCTGCCGTTTCAGCCGTGATCCCGATGCCGCTGTCGGAAATCTCCAGCGTCAGTGCTGCGTTGACGCGGTCGTAGCTAACATTCACGTGCACGTGACCGTGTTCGGTAAACTTGATGGCGTTACTGCACAGATTGATCAGTATCTGTTTCAGACGCAACGGATCGGTCTGGATATGCGTCGGCACGGGATACCGGTAGCGCACGACAAATTCCAGCCCTTTTTCGGCGGCTTTCATTTGTGTCAGCGATTCCACGTCGTCCATCAATTCAAACAGCGAACAACGCGACGGGTCGATTTCGAGTTTTCTGGCTTCAATCTTCGATAAATCGAGAATGTCGTTAATGATGTGCAGCAGATGCGTGCCGCTGCGATGGATGGTTTTGAGGGCGTAAATGCGTTCCTGTATGGACTGATTGGCTTGCAGCGACATGTCGGCATAACCAATGATCGCGGTCAGCGGGGTGCGTATTTCGTGGCTCATGTTGGCGACGAATGCGCTCTTCGCGATACTGGCGGCCTCGGCCGATTCCTTGGCCAGACTGAGCTCTTGCTGGGCGAATTGCCGCTCCAGGGTGACGCCGATCCAGCTTCCGATCAGCTTCAACAGATCGTTATCGGGTGCGTCGAACGGCACGACGCGCGGTGTACGGCTGGCAAAATTTATAGTCCCGAAGACTTTGCCCTGGATGCGAATTTGCGCCGCGATGTAAGCCTCTAAATGGGAAAATTCATAACAGCGGGAATCCTTGTACATTGAATTGGCGACATGGGAAATTGCGGTGGGCTCGTCGTTGTTCACCGCGATACTGCAAAACGTATCTTCCAGTTTCAGGCGTGTGCCGGGTTGCGCATTCAGGCCCGGTTCGCAGTGCACGTAGATAAACGTATTGATGCGTTCCACCGTATCGATACGGCACACCCGGCCCATTTCCATACCCAAAAACCGGCAGCCGTGCCGCAGCATGGCATTTACTTGAGCATCAAGTGACAGGCCCGGTTTGGACGTGGTTTCATATAATGCATGGAGTCGCTCAGACTGCTGCATCAGCGTCTTGTTGGCCGTCACCAGTTGCAGCGTGCGATCGGTCACGCGGTCTTCCAGTTCTTTATGGGACATGACCAATCGCAACTGCATGTCATTAATGGCTTTCGATACCTGACTCAGTTCATCGTCTACCGTATCGGTTGTTTCTTTCCGATCCAGCTCCAGTGGCTTTGCCGTTTCGTTGGTGTGCAGCGATTCCGACCACGCGGAAATGGTTTTTAGATAGCGGCCAACCAGGATCTGAAACAAGAAAAGAATAAAGAGCGAGACGAGGAAGGTCTTGATGGTTTGTGTTACCAGGATGACCAGCACTTTATCTTTCAAGCGCTGATACACGCCTTCCAGATTGGCTACGACCAGCAATTTTCCCAGATACACCTGCTGATCGCGGTGGGTATAGTGAAGACGAATTTCACGGACGATGACTTGATGGGATCTGCGTTCGCCGACTTTCCCATAAACCACGTCATCTACCGCCAGGACTTCAAGATATTGCATGTCAGGCAATCGAAAGATCCCATCCAACTGGAGCTGCACATCGTTCTTGCTATCGACCCACAGACTGCTCGCCAGGCTGTGGGCATAACTGACCTCGATTTGCTCAAGCCGGGCTTCGATATCGGATACGTCCCGCTGGTATTCGAGCGTTAATTGCAGCGCTGTAGAGAGTAGTGTCACGACGGAACTGAAGGTCAGAATATAAATCGCCAGGCGCCGACCAATGCCGCGTTTGGTGAGGTCTTTAATGCGAGTCGAAAGCAGCGCCATGCAACTATCTCTTACTGAATCCGACGACCGTCAAAAGCCTGCCGGGTTGGGATCGATAGCGCGCCGTCCGCGTTATTTTGTCATGCACTGGTCGGTTGGGATCGCCAGGGGTTTGAATATCTTCAGGCAGGTGCGCGCATAAAAGCCTTCGGCTTTCAGATCGTGCAGGGCGCTGGCGATTTTGGGCACTTTGTCGGCATGCTTTTTGTTCAAATAAATAAACATCTCCAGCGCGAAGAACGCGGGCTCGGCAACGTGGAGGTTTTTGATTCCCATCTTTTTGGCCAAAGCCAAACCCAGCGAGCGTTCGTACAAGGCAACGTCGATGCGGTTTTTATCGAGGATGCTGAAAAGTTGTTCGGGAGTATCCACGACCGTAATCTGCGTATCCGGCTTGATGCTACGTTCGTAAATTTTCCAGCCTCTGAGATGGCCCACAGACAGCGGCGCCAGCGTTTCCCAGCTTGCGTTATTCAAATTGGTCTTGCGCGTAAAAGCGACGAAATGGTAATCCACCACCTTTCCCGGCACCGGAATCAGATTGGGATACATTTTTTCCATACCGGCGATGCGCGCCAATTCGCCATCTTCGAGGCCGTCGTTGGCGTTTTTCAACCCACGCTCACCCGACAGCCGCACGATTTTCAGGCCCAGCCCCGCGCGCCGGAACGCTTCTCCGATAACGATATCGAGGAACCCGTCGCCCGCATCGGTGGCGTACGGAGGAGCACTCGCGGAATTGAGAACCAGAATGGGTGGCTCGGTCGCCGGGCTGGCGGTGCAATACAATGCCAGCAAGAGCGTCGCGGCGGATAAAGCGCTACGTTTCGCGGTGTTGATTACATGCAATTGCGGATTCATGCTGCGCTCCTACTTGTGCAGCCCCATATGTTCCGTGCGCAAGACTGCCAGACCGGGTTAACGGCGGATTGCGCGTGGACTTAAATCTTTGTACGGCCATTTCAAATTCCAACTCATTCCTGGAATCACAACCAGATCATGTGCCCGGTCTCAAACGCATGGCTGAGCAGGTCATGGTGCGGGTAGATGCGGATCTGGTAGTGCAGCAAGCCGGAAAGTTCGGGGTGCAGGTCGAGCTTGAACACGGTTTCGCCGTGGTCGTTGATGTTGGCGGCTTCCATCAGATAGCGATACTGCACGACGAAGTCATTATTTTCCGTGGTCAGGCCCACCAGACATTCCACGCACACATCGGTGGCGTTCAGGCTGGACAGAAAGGCGGCGACCCGGATCGGCAGTGCGGCTCCGGCGTTGACCGCATGCTCGGCGGAGTCCACACGGCGCAGTGCGATTTTGGGCCAGGCTTGCGCAATTTTTTTCTTCCAGGCCGAAAGTTCGCGCGCTGGTGCGCTTGCGTCCCGCACCATTTTTTTCTGCTGGCGTGCGGCCGGGCCATAAAAATGGGTGACGTAGTCGCGCACCATGCGTTGCGAGCTGAAGCGCGGAATCAGCGATTTCATTGAAGCTTTGGACATTTTGACCCACGGTTCGGAATAGCCGTAGCCGTTGCGCGTGAAGTACAGCGGAATGACTTCGTTTTCCAGAATGTTGAGCAAGTCTTTGGCTTCTTCCTGGTTGCGGAAAGCTTCGTCGAATTGTGCGCCATGCGGTGCGATGCCCCAGCCGTTTTCGCCGTTGTAGCCTTCGGCCCACCAGCCGTCCAGTACGCTCAGGTTGATGACGCCGTTGATCCCGGCTTTTTGCCCCGAGGTGCCGCTGGCTTCCAGCGGGTAGGTGGGCGTATTCAGCCACACGTCCACACCGGTGACCAGCAGGCGCGCGAGCGACACGTCGTAGCCTTCCAGCAAAATCACTTTGCCTTCAAATTCCGGGCGGCGCGAGTAGTCGTGAATCTGCTGGATGAGCTGCTTGCCGGGTTGATCGTTGGGATGCGCCTTGCCGGCAAAAATTAACAGTACGGGTCGCTTGGGATCATTGAGCAATTTTGCCAGACGCGCCGGATCGGCGAACAGCAGGGCGGCGCGTTTGTAGGTAGCGAAGCGGCGCGCAAAACCCAGAATCAGCACATCGGTTTCATTCGGCGCGAGCTGGCGGACCAGACGTTCGATCTGCGCCGCGCTACAGCCGTTGCGTTGATGTTGAGCCATGGCGCGTGTACGCACGATCTTGAGCAGGCGCGACTTCAACGACTGGCGCAAGCTCCAATAGGCGTAATCGGGAATGTCGTCGATGCGCTCCCAATACGCGTCGTTCAGCAACTCGTTGCGCCACTCGCGACCGAACTGCATGTCGAACAGATTGGACCAGGCGCGCGCCAGGAAGGTGGGCACGTGCACGCCGTTGGTGACGTGGCGGATCGGGTTTTCTTCCGGCGGCACCTGCGGCCACACGTAACCTTCCATCCTGGATGCCACTTCGCCGTGAATCTTGCTCACGCCGTTGTGAAAGCGCGAACCGCGCAACGCCAGCGCCGTCATATTGAAGCCATCGGGATTGGTCGGGCTGTGGCCGATGTCCCGAAACCGCTGCGGTTCCAGCCCCAGGTGCTGGAGGTATTCGCCGAAATAGCTGTTGATCAGGTCGTGACTGAAAATGTCATGCCCGGCGGAAACCGGCGTATGCGTCGTGTAGACGGTGCCGCTCGCCACTTGTTCCAGTGCGCTGTCAAAGTCCGCGCCTTTTGCCACAAGTTCGCGGCAGCGTTCCAGAATCATGAACGCGGCATGGCCTTCGTTGATGTGCCACACCGTGGGCTTGAAATTCAACGCGCGCAGCGCGCGCACCCCGCCGATGCCCAGCACGATCTCCTGCTGGATGCGCATGTGAATATCGCCGCCGTACAGTTGGTAGGTAATGGAACGGTCGGCCGGACTGTTTTCGGTGATATCCGAGTCGAGTAAATGAATGGTGATATGTCCAGCCTTGGCACACCAGACCTTGAGCATGACGCGTCGGCCGGGCAGATCGACGTGCACGTACACCGGCTGCCCGTTGGCGTCCAGAGCGGGCAGGATGGGCAGGTCGGAAAAATCAATGCGCGTGTAATTTACGATTTGATGGCCGGACACGTCGATGGTTTGGGTGAAGTAACCCTGCCGGTACAGCAGCCCGACCGCGATGAACGGAATGCCCAGATCGCTGGCCGCCTTGCAATGATCGCCCGCTAAAATTCCCAGCCCGCCGGAGTAAATCGGCATGCTTTCGTGCAGTCCGAACTCGGCGCAGAAATACGCGACCAGATCGTGTTGCGGATCGAGGTGTTCCGCCAGCACCGGTTTGATTTTTTCGCGGTGGTAGCTGTTATAGGCCGACAGCGTGCGGTGGTAATCCTCCATGTAGGTACGATCTTCCGCCGCTGCGTCGAGACGTTGCTGCGACAGACGGCGCAAAAACACTTTGGGATTATGTCCGCAGGAATTCCAAAGGGCCGGATCAAGACGAATAAACAACCGCCGCACATCGCGGTCCCAGCTATAGAGCAAATCGTTGGCGATCTCGATCAGCCCTTGCAGACGTTCGGGAACAATGGGGCGGACTTCAAGTTGAAAGCGGGTGCCGGTCATAAGCTCTTCTATTTTGGTGGAGGGGCGAGGTATTGATTGTCGGTTCGCCGGGCACGTTTTGAAGACAGGTTACTAATACTGCCGGATTGTATGTTACGCAAGTGATGCCGGGCAATTTACATGCTGTGGTTAAAAGAAAATTTCCTGGCAGCAGGTTCGTATCAGCTTAGCCTAAACTTTTTTAAAGAGTTCGCTGCTTCGATCCGAAATAGCTACCAGCCTGTCGGGCTTAAGGGTGGTGCAGTTCCACATTAACATCAAAAAATTGCTGAGCATCCCGCAGCGCCATGAACAATCTGTTCCGCAAGCTGGTGACGCAGGTGACCGCCGCATTTTTCGTCGTGGTGGTGCTGCTCACCAGCGCGATTTGGTATTACTGGTCTGCGTCGGTGGTACCGCTGATTTTGGGCAGCGAGCAGACCAAAGCGGATCTACTGGCGTCGCATTACACTGAAGTGTTGCAGGACGTCATTGCGACCGGAACGCATGAAGATATCGACCGGGTTTTGAACCAGATGATGTTGCTGACCGACGGCAAAACCGCGCAACCCATGATCCAGAGTTTAGAAGTCGCATTATCCGGCGGCGGTACGTTGCAGAAGAGCAATAACCTGGACGTGAGCGACGGCGAATTCATTCGTGTCGAGACCGCGTTGTTGTCGCGCGACCGTCAATCCATGCTGGGCACTTTGCAGCTGGTCTACAACGGCGCATTTTTTCACCAGTTGCTGGCGGACGCGCGCCGTCAACTGTTGCTGGGCGCGGTCATGAGTCTGGTGTTGCTGCTGTTGGCGCAGCGCCTGCTGTCGCGCTTACTGCGACCGCTGGAAGTGCTCGCGTGCACGTTGCGGGACATCGACGTGGAAAAGTTACCCGCCTTGCCGCCGCCCGGCAGCACCGCCAGCGCCGAGATTCGTCAAGTCTGGCGTGCGTCCGAAGACATGCTCAAGCGTATCAAGCAGCAGCAAGAGGAGTTGGTCGCCGGACACGCGGCGGTCGAGATTGCGCTGCGCTCCAAGCTCGAAGCGGAATCCGCCAGTCAGGCCAAGAGTCAGTTCCTTGCCAACATGAGCCACGAATTGCGTACCCCGCTCAATGCCATCATCGGTTACAGCGAGATCCTGCGGGAGGAAGCTTGCGAGCGCGGCCACGACAGTTATGTTGCCGATCTGGGCAAAGTTTATGCTTCGGGGCGACACCTGCTGACGCTGATCAACGACATTCTGGACATTTCGAAAATCGAAGCCGGAAAAATGCGTCTCTACATCGAGTACTTCGATGTGTACCCGGTGGTGCAGGAGGCCGTGACCACCGTGCAGCCGGTGATGGACAACAACAAAAACCAGTTCGTGTGCGAGTGCCCGCAGAATATCGGCTATGTGCGCTCGGACATGATCAAGCTGCGTCAGGTCTTGTTCAACATGTTGAGCAATGCGGCCAAGTTTACCCATGCCGGTCACGTGAAGCTTGTGGTGCGCAAGCGGATCGACGGTGACCGTGAATGGTTGGTGTTTGAAGTTACCGATTCCGGCATCGGCATGGACGATAGGCAGATGGCCGGTTTATTCGAGGCGTTTGTCCAGGCGGACGCATCGACCACGCGCCGTTACGGTGGCACGGGTCTGGGCTTGGCAATTAGCCGACGTTTCTGCCGCATGCTGGGCGGCTCGATCAGCGCAGACAGCCGCGTGGGGCAGGGCTCGGTATTCACGGTGATGTTGCCCACGCAGCTGAGCGACGACGCGGTGCACGGCAGTGACGCGGATGGCGCGGTCGCCGCTGTAGAAATCATGGCCGGGGCCGATGCAGTAGCGGCGGATGCCACACCCGCAGGCATTTCTGGGCCTGTTTGGCAAATGGCGGAGCGACGCAGCCGTGAGGCTACGGTGCTGGTGATTGACGATGATGCCGCCGTGCACGACCTGATGACCCGGACGCTGAGTAAAGAAGGTTTCAGCATTTTGTCCGGTTTTAATGGGTTGGACGGCTTGGCGTTGGCAAAGAGTTTTCGTCCCGACGTGGTGGTGCTGGACGTGTTGATGCCCGGCATGGATGGCTGGAAAGTATTGGAGGAATTCAAGCGTGATGCGACGCTTTCGGGGGTGCCGGTGATCATGCTGAGCATGCTGGATGACGACGGCGATGCGCTGGCGCGTGGTGCGGCCTTGCAGTTGAGCAAGCCGATCAATCGCGAAACAATGCTCGACGAAGTGATTCAACGGGTTCGTATGCCGCAGCAAAGTCGTATTCTGCTGGTGGATCACGACCGCGACGAGCGCGCGCGGATGCGTGCGGCGTTGCACAGCGGCGGTTGGCAGGTGGACGAAGCGGAGCACGGCAAGGCGGCGCTTGCGCACATGAGCAAACACAAGCCCGCGCTCATCCTGCTGGATTTGATGTTACCGGAGATGGACGGTATCGAATTTCTGACTGAATTGCGCAAGCAAGCCGAATGGTGTGCGATCCCGGTGGTGTTGCTGGCATCGCAAGGTGCCATCGGCGAATCAGGCGTCGGCGCCATCAAGGGTGCGCTGGTCAAGAGTGAAGACGGACGCGAGCGGTTGCTCGAAGTGGTGAGCGGCATCGTGTCGTCGTATGTGCCGAGGCGCGCAAGCGATGCAGCGTAACTAACGTGGATCTTAGTAATTTCAGAGGTGATTTACGGATATGACAGTGTACACAGCCTCGGTGTTGGTGGTTGACGACAACGAGATGAACCGCGACATGCTGAAGCGCCGCCTGACGCGCGATGGCTACCGTATCGACGTTGCCGAGAATGGTCAGCGCGCGCTGGAAAAAGTAGCGGCGGGAAGCTATGACCTGGTGTTGCTCGATATCATGATGCCGGAGGTCGATGGCTTTCGCGTGCTGGCGCAAATGAAAGCCTCGCCAGTGCTGCGGCATATCCCGGTCATCATGATCACCGCGCTGGAAGAAATGGACAGCGTGGTGCGCTGTATCGAAATGGGCGCCGAGGATTACGTGCTCAAACCCTTTAACCCGACATTGCTCAAGGCGCGGGTGAGTGCGTGCCTGGAGAAAAAGCGACTGCATGATCAGGAAGATAATTATCGTGCGAAGATCGAGCAGCAGAACGTGCAGCTGGAAAATCGCGTGCAACAGCAAGTGCGCGAAATTTCCGAAGCGCAGCTTGGTGCGATTTTTGCGATGTCGAAACTCGCCGAGTCGCGCGATCCGGAGACCGGCGAACATCTGGAGCGCATGCGCGAATATTGCCGCATCCTGTCCGCATACCTTGCGACCACGCCGCGCTATCAGGGCGTCATCGACAAAAAATTCATCGACAACATTTACGCGGCGAGCCCGTTGCACGATATCGGCAAAGTCGGCATTCCCGATGCGGTGTTATTGAAGCCCGGAAAATTGACCGAGGTGGAATGGATTATCATGCGCACCCACACGTTTGTCGGTGCACAGACTTTGCTGCAAGTGAATCGCGAGTATCCGGGAAATGACTTGATCCGCACCGGCATGGCGATTGCCGGCGGACACCACGAAAAATGGGACGGTTCGGGTTATCCGTACGGCTTGCAAGGCGAGGACATTCCGTTGGTTGCGCGCGTGCTTGCGCTCGGGGACGTGTACGACGCGTTGACTTCGAAGCGGTGTTATAAAGAAGCCTTTACGCACGACGCCAGCCGCGAAATCATCGTCACGCAATCCGGTGCGCATTTTGATCCGGCCGTCGCTGAGGCATTTCTGGCAACGGAAGACGAATTCAAAAAAGTGCGGGAATTTTATACCGATCCGCTGGAGGAGATGTAGTCTTGCACGACAGGTGATCAGTACATGGGTCTTGGAGGAGGGCCAGAGTATGGCAAAAATATTGCTCGTCGAAGACAACGAGATGAATCGCGATATGTTGTCGCGGCGTCTGGAGCGTAAAGGCTATCAGGTGGTGATTGCGGCCGACGGCAGTCAGGCGCTGACCTTGACCATTACCGAAATACCGGACCTGATTTTAATGGACATGAGCCTTCCGTTACTGGACGGCTGGGAAGTCACGCGGCGGCTCAAGGCAGCGGACGAGACGTGCAACATCCCGGTGATTGGGCTGTCGGCGCACGCGATGGCGGGTGATCGCGAAAAGGGTTTGGCCTCGGGTTGCGACGATTACGATACCAAACCGGTTGAATTTGATCGCTTGCTGAAAAAAATAGAAGCCCTTCTCGCGCCGGGGAAATAGTGTGATGTCATGCAGGTTCTGAACCGATCCATACTGGTCGTTGACGACAACGACATGAACCGCGACATGCTCAGTCGGCGTCTGGAGCAGGAGGGTTACCACGTTGCGGCGGCGCGCGGCGGCAACGAAGCACTGGAAATTCTGGCGCAGGAACGCTTCGACCTGATGCTGCTCGACATCATGATGCCGGACATGAACGGCTTCGCGGTATTGGAACAGGTGAAAACGGACGTCGGCCATCGCGTCATGCCGGTGATCATGATCACTGCCGATAATGACATTGAAAGTGTCAAGCTCTGCGTCAGACTGGGCGCGGTCGATTACATCGTCAAGCCGGTCAACATGGCGGTATTGAAATCCCGTATGTGGCGGCATATCGCCAAGGCCAGCTTGTTGCGCAAAGATCACAATCCCGGCGCCCGTCATGGTTCAGAGGGCGCGCGTATTCTTGTGGTTGATGACCTGGAGCTTAGTCGCGACTTGCTCGCCCGTCAGTTGAGCAAGGCCGGTTACATGGTTAAAACCGCCGCGACCGCCGATGCGGCGTTACGCGTATTGGGGATGGAGATGATCCACCTTATCTTGCTGGATCTGATGATGCCCGGCGTGGATGGTTTTCAACTGCTGGAACAGGTGAAGAAAAATTCGCGTTTTGAACATCTGCCGGTGATTATCCTGTCGTCCGAAGACAGCAGCGAGTCCATGACCCGGGGTCTGTCGTTGGGGGCTGACGACTACGTGGTTAAACCGTTCTACGCCCCGATATTAAAGTCGCGCATTGACGCCTGCCTGGCGGCTGAGCGCACACCTGCCAGTTTTTGATGCGTAGATTGCTCTGTTTGAATGCCAGTATCCATGCCTAAAACTATCACCATCGTTGAAGATGAACCCGCGCTGCGTGAAAACTATGCGGCGGCGCTGCGTGCGCAGGGCTATCAAACGCAATGGTTCGCCACGCGCAAAGAGGCGCTCGAAACTTTCCGCAAGCGGCTGCCGGATCTGATCTTGCTCGACATCGGTTTGAGCGGCGATGCCGAGGGCGGCTTTGAGGTATGTCGCGCAGTGCGCGCGATCTCGACCACCGTGCCGATTATTTTTCTGAGCGCACGCGACAGCGATCTCGACATTATTTCCGGGCTGCGACTGGGCGCCGACGATTACCTCACCAAGGACATCAGCCTGCCGCATCTGACCGCGCGCATCAACGCGCTGTTTCGCCGTTTGGAGGCGCTGCGCACGCCGAGTGTGCAGGAAAACATCATCGAACGCGGGCCGCTGCATATCGACGTGAATCGCTACGCGGTGCGTTGGCGCGGCCGCGCGGTGGACCTGACCTTGACGGAATTCTGGATGGTGCACGCCCTGGCGTTGCATCCGGGACACGTGAAAAACCGCGAGCAGTTGATGCGCGACGCGCAGATCGTAGTCGATGACGCCACCATTACCTCGCACGTCAAACGCATGCGCGCCAAGTTCGTCGCGGTCGATCCGCAATTCACCGGCATCGACACCGTGTATGGCATGGGCTATCGGTGGCTGGAAAGTTCGGCGGAGTAATTACGTAGCCGTTGTCCGCCTGCGCACCCTACGGAGCATGCTTTCCCTGTAGGAGCGCCGCCCTCGGCGCGATGGGCCGGGCGGGAACAACCATCGCG
>JANOOV010000315.1:0-3238 GCA_031421535.1 Gammaproteobacteria bacterium | reverse complement strand
ACTTCCTTATTCCAGCGCACCCGGAACTCAACATCAGCGTGGCGTGGTCGGCACTGGGTCTGGTAATCGCTGCGGCCTGTATCGGCTGGTTGCGCATGATGGAGCGCGTCGATGCCGAGCATCTGGGGCAGAATTATGCCTCGGCCGTGCGCATTGCACTCTATGATCGTCTCAGCGCTTTCGCGCCGCGTGCATTGCAAAAGCGTAGCCGCGGCGGCGTATCGCTGCGCTTCGTCGGGGATATGGCGGCGTTGCGGCGCTGGGTGAGCCTGGGTCTGGCGCGCGTGACGGTGGCGGGCGTCGCGACCGTAGCGGCGCTATTGGCCTTGGCGGTCATCAATTGGCCCTTGGCTTTGGCGGTGACGGTGGCGTTGACGCTGGGTGTGGGAATTGCTTTCACTTTCAGCAAGCGCATGCGCGCCGCTGCGCGCGAATCACGGCGCCACCTGGCTAATTTGGCGGCAAACGTGAACGAAAAAGTAAGCAGTATTGCCGTTGTTCAAGTGTTCGGTCAGGTGGATCGCGAACGCGCGCACGTCATGCGCCAGGGAGAACAGGTCGAGCGTTCAATGATCGCGCGCGCGCGCGTGGCGGGTCAGATCGTAGGCTCTACCGAGTTTTCGGTGGCGATGACCTCGGCGACGGCGCTACTGGTAGGTGTATTTCTCGTGGCAGGGGGTCAAGCCAGCACGGGTACGGTGGTTGCAGCCATGACGCTGGTTGGCATCCTCATGCCGCCTTTGCGCGATCTGGGTCGTGCCCAAGAGTATTGGCATGGCGCCCGTGTGGCGCGCGAAAATCTTCAGGATTTTCTCGATGGTTCCGCGTCAGTTACGCAAGTGCCGGACGCGCCTGACCTTCAGGTGAGTGCAGGCCGTCTGGAGTTTAACGGTGTGAGCGTGGCCGGTGGGGTGGACCGGGTCTACGCTGTTGTGGAGCCGCACACCGTGGTTGCGGTGGTAGGGCCTAACGGCGCGGGCAAATCGACGCTGTTGGCATTGGCGGCGCGGCTCATCGACCCGGAACAGGGCGCGATATGCCTCGACGGGCAGGACTTGGCCCGGCACAGCCTGGACTCGGTGCGGCGGGCCATCGGCATGGTGGGGCCGGATCTGCCGTTACTGCGCGGCACGGTGGATAAAAATCTGCGTTACCGCTGGCGTGATGCGCCGCCGGAAGAAATCGCCCGGGTGCGTGCATTGTGCGGGCTTGACGAGGTGTTGGCGCAATTGCCGGAAGGCGAGAAGACGCGTGTCACCGAAGGCGGTTTGAGTCTGTCGGTGGGCCAGCGCCAGCGTATTGCGCTGGCGCGTGCGTTGCTGGGCAACCCCGCGTTGTTATTGCTGGACGAGGTTGACGCCAACCTTGATCCGCAAGCCAGTGCTGTGATAGACCGCGTGTTGGCCGAGCACCGCGGGACGGTGTTGCTGGTGACGCATCGACTTGATCACCTCCAGAGGGCCGATGTCATTTGGTATATGGAGTCAGGTCGTTTGCTGGAAGCGGGAGCCCCGGCCGAACTATTATCAGGCAACGGCTACACTGCGCGATTATTTGGCATCGGCAGAGCCGTCGCAAGTTGAAATGTACTTTTATATATATATAGCCGTGTTTATGCTGTCTCAAATCGGATCGGCTATGGCAGAAGACTTTGTTCCGCAAGATACGTCGCTGGAGCGGGGTGTCGTGTTGCAGCGCTTCCTGGAGCGCGATCCGCGCCAAACGTATTTTCTTTATGTGCCACTCCGGGGCGGGAATAACGCAAAGATTTTTGTAACCGTGCACGGCATTTCACGCAATGCCGACGAACATGCGCGGCTATTCGCGCCTTTCGCGGAAAAACATGGCGTAGTGGTGATCGCGCCCTATTTTCCGGTCGACCGGTTTTCTGACTATCAGCGCCTGGGGCGCGCGGGAAAAAGCGAGCGTGCTGATTTAGCGTTGCACAAAATTGTAGACGAGGTCGCCACCCTCACTGGGGCGCAGGCGCAGAAGGTATATATGTTTGGCTACTCGGGGGGTGCACAGTTTGCGCATCGTTATATGTTCGCCTACCCGGAGCGTGTTGCACGGGTCGCGCTCGGGGCGTCGGGTTGGTACACGTTTCCTGATGCGAATATAAAATATCCCCATGGAATACAAGCATCGCCCAGCTTGCCGCAGGTGCAATTTGACGCCAGTAGGCTTCTGACCATTCCGGCATGTGTGCTGGTAGGCGAGAATGATCGTCAGCGTAGCGGCTTATTCAACAAATCGCCGCGCATCGATTTGCAGCAAGGCGAGACACGATTGGAGCGGGGTGCCCGCTGGGTGGCCGCGATGACCCGTCAATCGCGGGCGCTGGGATTGGAAACCTCGTATGAATTCCATACTCTGCCGCGTACTGCCCATTCTTTTGCACGCAGTATGCGGCGTGGCGGAATGGGCGCGCGGGTGTTTGATTTTTTGTTTGCTGAAGAAGCTTCGGTCAGCAAAAAGCCTGACGAACCTCCGGTTAATACGGGCGTCGATTACCAAGAAAAATGAGGCTCGTGAAATATAGCAGATGGAGTTTAGTCCACGGTGCGCTATCCCTAGTAGGGAGCTTGGCCTATATTGCCACAGCCGCCTCCGCCACCCCCCCGCCAACAGCAGCAGTCGCTATCGAGCCGGACGTTTCCTTGTCGCATGACACTGCGCCCAATCTTAAGCTGGGCGCCTTCCTGATGTATGACTGGCTATGGTACAAAGGCGCCGGGGCATTGCAAAACTCGACCACCCGCGCGGGTCAATATACTGATGAGACCGGCGTACGCCGGTTTCGGGTCGCGGCATTTGGCAGGCTGCACGAAGATATCGGTTATCACGTGTCGCTCGAACTGGCGGATACCATCAACGCGGGCCGTCCAGCAGAACTTTCTCAGGCTTATATTTCCTACTCGGGTATTGATTCGGTCGTGTTCAAGTTGGGCCAGTTTTTCGAGCCCTTCAGTTTGGAGTCGATGACCAGTTCACGTTACATCACTTTCATGGAACGCGGTTTGCCCTACCTGTTCAATCCCGGCCGAAATCTCGGGATAGGAATCGCAGCCAAGCCGACCGAGGAACTGTATTTGGAGGGCGGGGTGTTTGCGAATAATGCAGATTCCAGCAACAAGAGTAAAAGATCCTACACCGGACGAGTCGCCTACGCGCCGTGGAAGGACGACGACAAAGTGGTGCATTTTGGCGCTTCGGCAAGTTATCGCGTGCCGGAGAA
>JANOOV010000314.1:0-3666 GCA_031421535.1 Gammaproteobacteria bacterium | reverse complement strand
CAACGCGCCTCGGAACTCTGCAAGTGTGATTTGATGACGCACATGGTCGGTGAATTTCCGGAATTGCAAGGCATCATGGGGCGCTACTACGCGCAGCACGATGGTGAGTCGGAGTTGGTGGCACAAGCCATTGAGGAGCATTACCTGCCGCGCCATGCGGGCGACGCGTTACCAAAGAGCCTTCCCGGACAGATCGTGGCGATTGCCGACCGGCTTGACACGCTAGTGGGAGTTTTCGCCATCGGTCAAGCACCCAGCGGTGATAAAGATCCTTACGCGCTGCGCCGCGCCGCGCTGGGTACGCTACGCATCATGATCGAGGAACGGTTGAATTTAGACCTTGAGAAACTACTCGCTGATGCACAGCGCGGCTATCCAGGTAGTGTGGTTATCAAAGATGTAACCGTTCAGGTATTCGACTTCATGATGGAGCGTCTGCGTGGCTACTACCTCGAACAGGACATACGCCCCGATGTGTTCGAGGCCGTGCTGTCGTGCCGCCCCACCCGCCCCTATGATTTCGACCGGCGCATACGCGCTGTTAATGAATTCCGCGCCTTGCCTGAAGCCGAGAGCTTGGCGGCGGCGAACAAGCGCATTCACAACATTTTGCGGCAGGCCCAGGACACGATACCGGACACGGTCAACGAAGCTAAATTAAGCGAGCGTGCCGAGAGTGATCTTTACAAACAGCTCACTCAATTAAGCAAAGAAGTTGAGCATCTACTTGCAAGCCAAAACTATCCGACAGCGATGATAAAACTGGCAGGCCTGCGCGAAGCCGTCGACACCTTCTTCGAGAAGGTCATGGTGATGGCCGACGACCCGACACTGCGCGCCAATCGCCTCGCACTGCTGAACCAGCTGCGCGCACTGTTTCTGCGCGTCGCCGATATTTCACGGTTGCAAACCTAGGGCATTGCCCACCGTTACGCTGAGCGGTTGCCGAAGATCGCGGTTCCGACCCGCACCAGGGTCGCGCCTTCCGCGATGGCCGCCTCCAGATCATCCGTCATGCCCATCGACAAAGTGTCAAGCTCATAGCCCGCAGCGCGCAATTGTTCGTACAGTTCGCGCAGCTCGCGAAATCCGGCGCGTTGTTTGTCGAAAGCGGACTGCGCCTCCGGGATCGCCATCAGTCCGCGCAAGCGCAGTTGCGGTAAATCCCGAATCGTTTGCACAAGCGCCGTGACTTCCGAGCGGGCCGCCCCCGACTTGCTGGCTTCGCCGCTGATATTCACCTGAATGCATACATTCAGCGGCGGCAGCGTCGCCGGTCGTTGCTCGCTCAAACGCCGCGCGATTTTCTCGCGCTCGACGCTCTGCACCCAGGCGAAGCGAGTTGCGATATCGCGGGTCTTGTTCGACTGTAGCGGCCCGATAAAATGCCATTCCAGCGGCAGGTCGGCGACCGTGTTCATCTTGGCCAGCGCTTCTTGTGCGTAGCTTTCACCGTAGCAAATCTGACCCGCCGCATGGGCGGCGCGGATCGCCGCCGCAGGCTGGCTTTTGCTGGCGGCGAGCAGGGTCACCGATCCGGGCGCGCGACCAAAGCGCAGTTCGGCCTGCGCAATCCGGGTGCGTACAGCGGCAAGTTGTCGGGCGATAATGTTCAAGTTCACAATGGCGCATGTCGGTGCCGTTATAACGGGAGGTAGTCGAATCTGCTGGTGTCTGAGCAGCGTGAAACAGAACACGATTATAGGTGACCGATGGATATCGCAGAACTTCTGGCCTTCAGCGTCAAGAACGGCGCTTCCGACTTGCACCTGTCAGCGGGTGTACCGCCGATGATTCGCGTCGACGGTGACATGCGCCGCATCAATCTGCCCGCATTGGATCACAAGACCGTGCACGGTTTGATCTACGACATCATGAACGACAAGCAGCGCAAGGACTACGAAGAGTTTCTGGAAACCGATTTCTCATTCGAGATTCCCAGTCTGGCGCGTTTTCGCGTGAATGCGTTTAACCAGAATCGTGGCGCGGGTGCGGTGTTTCGAACCATCCCGACCAATATCCTCACGCTCGAAGAGCTGGGTTGTCCGCCGGTGTTTAAAGAGATTGCCAAGAATCCGCGCGGCTTGGTGCTGGTCACCGGGCCGACCGGTTCGGGCAAGTCCACCACGCTGGCGGCGATGGTTAATTTCGTCAATGAAAGCGAATACGCGCACATCTTGACTATTGAAGACCCAATCGAATTTGTGCATGAAAGCAAAAAATGTCTGGTCAACCAGCGTGAGGTACATCGCGACACATTGGGTTTCGCCCAATCGCTGCGCTCGGCCTTGCGTGAAGATCCGGATATTATTCTGGTCGGCGAAATGCGCGACCCGGAAACCATCGGTCTGGCGCTCACCGCATCCGAAACCGGTCACTTGGTATTTGGCACTTTGCACACCAGTTCGGCGGCGAAAACCGTGGATCGCATTATCGACGTGTTCCCGGCCGCTGAAAAAGAAATGGTGCGCTCGATGTTGTCGGAATCGGTGCGCGCGGTGATTTCGCAAACGCTAATGAAAAAAGCCAGCGGCGGCCGCGTGGCCGCGCATGAGATTATGATCGGCACACCGGCGATTCGTAACCTGATACGCGAGAACAAAATTCCGCAAATGTATTCAGCGATTCAAACCGGCCAGCAACTCGGCATGCAAACCCTCGACCAGAATCTGGCCGAGCTGGTGAAGAAGGGTGTGGTCAGCAAACAGGAAGCGCGCACCAAGGCCGCGAACAAGGATTCGTTTAATTAGCCCCGACATTTATGAATAACGTCGAAGAGTTCCATGCCCTGCTACGCGCGATGGTCGAGAAAAAGGCATCCGACCTTTTTCTTACCGCAGGCCTGCCGCCATGCCTGAAAGTTCATGGCAGTCTGCTACCGATTGGAATTGAAACGCTCAGCCCTCATCAGGTGCGCGCGCTGGCGTATCAAGTCATGAACGACGATCAGCGGCACGAATTCGAAGCCAGCCAGGAATGTAATTTCGCATTGTCGGATCCCAACATCGGTCGCTTTCGTGTCAACGTATTCGTGCAGAAATACCAGGTGGGTATGGTATTACGCAAAATCGAAACTAAAATTCCATCGCTCGACGATTTACATTTGCCGCCGACGCTCGCCGAGTTGGCCATGAGCAAGCGCGGCTTGGTCGTGATCGTCGGCGCCACCGGCTCGGGCAAATCCACCACGCTGGCCGCGATGGTCGGCCACCGTAATCAAAACAGCAGCGGCCACATCATCACCATTGAAGACCCGATTGAATTCATCCACGAGCATGCCGGTTGTGTGATCACGCAACGCGAAGTGGGCGTCGATACCCAGTCATTTGAAAACGCATTGAAGAACACGCTGCGCCAGGCGCCGGATGTCATCTTGATTGGCGAAATCCGTGCCCGCGAGACCATGTCGCATGCCATCGCATTTGCCGAGACCGGGCACCTGTGTTTCGCAACCCTGCACGCCAACAACGCCAATCAGGCGCTGGACCGCATCGTCAATTTTTTCCCCGACGACCGCCGCAACCCGTTGCTGCTGGATTTGTCGCTTAATCTCAAGGCAGTGGTTGCGCAACAACTGGTACCGACGCCGGATCGCCAAGGCCGCCGCCTGGCACTGGAAGTTTTGCTCAATACGCCGCTGATCGCACAGCTCATCCACAAAGGCGA
>JANOOV010000313.1:0-2982 GCA_031421535.1 Gammaproteobacteria bacterium | reverse complement strand
TTGGATTTGGGCGCGCTGGCAGACAAAGAAGAGAAAGAGCACGTCGAACAAATTGCCGAAGAAAACAAAGACGTGGTCGAACGCTTGAAGAAAACACTCGAAGGCAAAGTCAAAGACGTACGCGTATCGACGCGCTTGACGTCATCGCCCGCGTGCTTGGTGAGCGATGCTTACGACATGGGTGCGAATCTTGAGCGCATCCTCAAAGCGACCGGGCAGCAGGTCGGTGGCAGCAAGCCGATCTTCGAACTCAACGCCGACCACCCGCTGGTGCAACAGCTCAAGCGTGAAAGCGACGAACAGCGTTTCGGTGACTGGGCCAACATCCTGTTCGACCAGGCGGTGCTGGCCGAAGGTGGCAAGCTCGACGATCCCGCCGCGTTTGTCAGCCGCATGAACCAGATGTGGGTGGCGTATACGAGCCGCTAACGGAATTATTTCGCGTCGGTAGAAGATTTACGCTGCTCCTGGGTGTGGCTGGACATCAAAATGAGTTGCTGCAGAAACGACACCACGCGCGGCTCGGCAATATCGTTGTGGTCCTTGATCAGGCTTTTGTCGACGTAGATCATCAAGTAAGGATTGCGCGCGGCGGAGTCCATAGTGCGCTCCAACACCAAGTCGGCGATTTCCAATTTACTGCCGGGTTGGTCGTTCGCCCAGGCGGCGCTCGTGCGCAGGGTGGCTTGGGCGCTCGCGTCGGCAGTCATCGCCTGCGCCGGGTTGTTGGTATTTCCCGGATACAGTCGATGGGTACGATAGGGCTCGAAGTGGCCCACGGCGGCGCGATTCGCCTGCTGCTCAGCAATTTTTTGCTCTTGTTTCAGCACCGCGTTCCAGCGTGATATTTCCTGCTCCTTTTCAAAAAATGTCGAGAACCATCGGCCGGCCGAAAATGCATATTTGGTCGCCCAATCCGCTTCCGAGGTCAGCACCGCGAGCACCGGGAGCTGCTCGGGAAAATACGTACCGCGCTCGGCCGACATATCGCTTTGCGGCGCAAACCGCAGCGCTTCGAACGCCGGATTGATCAGCACCACCAGATTGCCTACGCCGCCAATGCCGGTGCGTTGTCCCGCCGGGCCCCGCGTGCGCACAAACTCACGTTGCAGAATCTGCCCCAATGCGGCATTCACCACCGCACCGCCGAAACTGTGCCCCACAATCACAAAGCGGGTACGGCTGCCGTCGGGACTCATGCTGTCCCGGTCGTTTTTGATCGCTTCGAGTCGGCTCAACATTTCGGTGACGCCGATGTGCCCAACGATGTGCGCGGTGTTTTTCCGCTCCCAAAAAGTCAGCTCTTTCAACACCGGCACGGTGATTGACCCGCCGCGCCAACCGACATAAACACCGGCGATCTGGCGCGGGGGTTTATTCGTCAGCTGGCTGAGACCGCGTTCCGCAATCGCCAATTGCCGCAGCACGCCGCGAAACGTTTCCACATTGTCATCACCTGGCGCGGCGCTATGCTTCCATCCGTGCACAAAAACCACCATCAGCAAATCTTCTTTGGCGGCGACCTCACTGAGCTGGTCAACGGCAGCCTGCATTTGTCGCCGGTCAAACAACTGACCCTGATCGTCAAACTCGACAAAACTCAAGTAGTAGCCGGGGCTCGCATGCTCAGGATCAGTGACGCGCTGTAGGCTATGCCGCTCGCAGGTTTCAGATACCGGAAGTGGCGTAGCGCACAGGGCATAGTTGGTACGATACTGTGTCAGCGGCGCGCAGGCCGCGAGCGCAAGCCCGAGCATCACAACGCGTAAAGATCGAAACCGTGGGTATCTGTGCATGTTCATCACACCTGCTGGGTAAATGGTTGGCGAAAAATGCGTTGTGCCGATTTATGTCACGCACCGACGTTGCTTGTTAAAAATCTAGTTGATGACGGGGGCGCGTCAAGGACAAAACCGTGAAACGTGATTTTTCACAGTTTGCGTTGCTCGGTGCAGGGAGGGGAAACTTGCGGTGCGCACTTGCGAAAGAGCTGGACGAAATCGCCCGGAAACTGAACACTCGCCCGCGCAAGGTTTTTTGCACTTGGGATTTGAACCTAGAAACCGCCAACAACATGAAAGTCTTCCTGCAGCTTGCCCATCTGATCGACGCGTTGAACGAGCGCGTCGGCCGCGCCGTCTCGTGGCTGGTGCTGATCGCGGTCGTGCTGAGTGCGGGCAATGCGATTTCGCGCAAGGGTTTCAATCTTAGCTCCAACGCTTTGCTGGAAATTCAGTGGTATTTGTTCGCGGCGGTGTTTTTGTTGTGCGCGGGCTATACGCTCAAGCGCAACGAACATGTGCGCGTCGATGTCATCAGCAGCCGCTTGAGCAAACGTGCGCATGCGTGGATCGACATCATCGGTGGATTATTATTTTTGCTGCCGATGAGCGCCGTGGTGATTTATTACAGTTGGCCGTATTTTGTGAATTCGTTCGTCACGCAAGAATGGTCGAGCAATCCGCAGGGCTTGATTGTCTGGCCGGCCAAGGCGCTTATTCCGGCGGGCTTCGCGTTGCTGTTTTTGCAGGGCGTTGCCGAAACCATCAAGCGCATCGGTTTTCTGAAGGGGATGGAAACCTTCGGCACCCGCTCCCCTGCGTCAACGGCGGAAGGCATGATTCTCCCGCCGTCAAATCCTGACCCCCACCACGACCAAAAGAACTGATAATGCCGCTCGATCTGATGCCGCCGCTGATGTTCCTGGGTCTGGTCATTCTCCTACTGTTCGGCTATCCGGTGGCGTTCGCACTGGCCGCGAACGGCTTGTTGTTCGGCGTGATCGGCATCCAGATGGGCTTGCTGACCGCCGATCTGCTCAATGCGCTGCCGCAGCGCATTTTCGGCATCATGCAAAACGAAACCTTGCTCGCCATTCCGTTCTTTACCTTCATGGGTTTGATCATGGAGCGCAGCGGCATGGCGGAGGAGCTGCTTGACATTATCGGGCAGTTGTTCGGGCCGCTGCGCGGCGGCCTGGCC
>JANOOV010000312.1:0-1673 GCA_031421535.1 Gammaproteobacteria bacterium | reverse complement strand
TGGGACATTATTTTAAAGCGGGCGATGTTCCCGCAGGCGTGAACCTGTTGGCCAGGTTGCCGGACAACACCCCGGTAACAGTGCAAGTCGACAAGAAGGCGGCGCATAGCGACGGCTCGCTCAAGCATGCCGTGCTGACCTTGCAGCTGGCTAATCTTGGTACCAGCGAGATGCTTACGCTTTATACAGATGCCACGGCGCCGACGGGAGCCGCCGTAGCACTAAGTAACCTGCCGACGACCTTTGATGCGCAAGTCAGACTGGATATCGGCGGCACAATCTACACCGCCTCTGCGAAAAAGCTGTTAGCCACGACGACACCGATCAGTTGGTTGTCGGGACCGCAGGTGAGTGAGTGGATTGTCGGTGGGCCGGTAGAAACCGGCGCCGGTGGCGCGCATCCGCATTTGACCGCGTACTTTCATGTGCGCGCCTATGCGGGCAGCCCGATCACGCGTGTGCGTGTCGATACCATCGTCGAAAACAACTGGACCTTCAAGAGCGGCGCCACGGCGTTCACCTATGTACCGACGGTTACCGTGGGCGGCGCCACGATCTACACCAACGGTGGTGCACCGTTACCCCACTATCATCACACCCGCTGGCATCAAGTGGGCTGGTGGGGTAACGCCCCGCAAGTGTATGCACAACCCAACACCCAATATCTGCGCGACAGTATGGCGGTGCCCAACTACGCCAACCTCACGCTGCAAAGCAGTGTGTTGAATAACTACGCGCAAACCATCGTGCCCATGAGTAACGCCAACCTGCGTGTCAGCTGGGGCGACACGGGTTACAGCCCGCAGATCGGCATTCTCCCCGAATGGGATTCCTCCTTCATCATCAGCGGCGGCGACGTGCGCGCCTATAACGGCACCCTGGCCAATAGCAGCGCCGGTGGATCGTATAGTTACCACTACCGTGACGAGGGCACCGGGCATCCGGTGTCGCTCGACACCTATCCCAACCTCAACGAACAAGACTACGGCGGCGGCTTGATCGAGGGCTCCGGCGGCACCGCCTACAGTCACGAGCCCGGTGCCGATCCCGCCGCCCACCAGCCGATGCTCGGCTACCTCGCCTACCTGCTCAGCGGTGACTATTTCTATCTGGAAGAAATGCAATTCCTGGCCAACTACAACATGATCTGGAACAGCGTCGGCCGCCGCACCTATCTGGCGGGACCGCAAGACGGCATCGTCGGCTACCAGAGTCGCGGCCAGGCCTGGGCCATTCGCACGTTGGGATTCGCCGCAGCGCTGACGCCGGACAATCATCCGCTCAAAATCTATCTGGTTGCCAAGACCAATAACAACATCGCCGAAAAAACCGCGCGTTGGGCCGCGCCCGCGCAGAACAGTCTGGGCGCCATTCAGGATTTCGACTGGATCAGCGGTTACACCGTCCCGCCCAAATACTCCCCGTGGCAAAACGACTTCTTCGTTATGGTCTTCAACCGCCTGGTGGACTTGGGCTTCAGCAACGCGGCGACCATGCGCGACTGGTTGAATCAATGGCCAGTGGGTCGCCTGGGAGGTAACAATGGAACCTCCGGCATGTGCTGGCAGTCCGCCACCCAATACAGCTTCAACGCCGGTATCGTCGACGCCGTAGGTGCCTACGTCACCAGCTTCGCGCAGTTGTACCAGCGCAACTTTCCAACCGCATCGGCC
>JANOOV010000311.1:0-10085 GCA_031421535.1 Gammaproteobacteria bacterium | reverse complement strand
GTGCCAGTATTGGACAGATTCGTTACCTGCGTGATCGCGAAGTCACGTTGCCCAATGTTGCATCCGGCGGCCGTGTCGATACCGCGCCGCGTTCCGACCTGGTTGCCGAGCTGCGCGCACATCCGTTGCGTTATCTGGATGTGAGTTCGGCGGTGCAGTGGAACAGCACGCTGGATGCCTATACGCAAGCGACGTTGCAGCTACGCTACCAGCCGCACAAACGCAAAATATTGAATTTCGGTGCGCGTCTGGCCCGCGATCCGGCCACTGGAGCGCTGACGCAACACGAGCTTGACGCCTCGGTGTTCTGGCCGGTGCTACGGAACTGGAATTTGATTGCGCGCCGTAGCTACTCACTGCTCGACACGCGCGACAAAGAGTGGATCGCCGGTCTGGAGTATGATGGCTGCTGCTGGGCGCTGCGCGCGGTCTCGCGCGGTTATGTGCTCAACACCCCCTTGCCCAACGGAACGCAAGGCCCGGTTTTACACAATTCATTCATGCTGCAGTTGGAATTAAAAGGGCTCGCCAGCGTGGGCGACGACATCATCAATTTTTTGGAGAAACCGGAACATGGAATCACGGGATATTAGTCTACGTCTGGCACTCATCGCGCTGTGCGGCGTTCTGAGTATGGCTGGCGGCGGTACATATGCAGACACCGGTAAAGCGGCCAAGCCCATCGACCGTATCATCGCGGTGGTGAACGACGATGTCATCACCGCGTCGGAGCTTGACAAGGAACTGAACACCATCAAGCAACAACTGCGCGGACAAAACACCACTCTGCCGGCGGCCGAAACCCTGCGTGCGCAAGTGCTGGACCGCGTGGTACTCAAGCGGTTGCAGTTGCAGCTTGCCGGGGCCAATCATGTCAAGATCGACGACGAAGCCTTGAACCGCACGGTGTTAAACATCGCCACGCAAAACAAGCTTTCGCTCACGGAATTCCGCAATGTGTTGGACACCGACGGCATTAACTTTGAAGACTATCGCGAAACTATCCGCACCGAATTAACCCTCGCCCAGTTACGCCAGCGGCAAGTGACTAATCGTATCGTCGTCACCGATCAGGAAGTCGATGAATTTCTTGAAACCCAGGCGGTGCAGGGCACCGCCACGGATGAATTTCGTTTGAGTCATATCCTGATCGTGGTGCCTGACGCCGCCACCGTCGAACAAGTTGACAAGGCGCAGAAGAAAGCCGCTACGGTGCTCGACGAGTTACGCAACGGCGCCGACTTCGCACAGACCGCGTTAAGCGTGTCGGGTGGTGCACAAGCTTTACAAGGCGGCGACCTCGGTTGGCGCAAGCTTGGGCAACTGCCAACGCTGTTCAGCAATATTGTCACGACCATGAAGGCGGGCGATCTCAGCGCACCGATTCGCAGCCCGAGTGGTTTTCACCTGATCAAGTTGGTCGACAAGCGGAAAAGCGATGAGCAACACGTGGTCACCCAGACGCGTGCGCGGCATATTTTGATCCGCACCAGCGAACTGGTATCCAGCGACGACGCGCGCCGTAAGCTGGAGCAACTCAAGCAACGCATCAGCGCCGGTGACGACTTTGCCGACATGGCGCGCTCACATTCCGAAGACAGCACCACGACGGTAAACGGCGGCAGTGTCGGCTGGGTCAGCCCCGGCGATCTGGTGCCCGCGTTTGAGGAAGTCATGGGACAGTTGAAAATCAACCAGATCAGCACGCCCTTCCGCACCCAATTCGGCTGGCACATCGTGCAAGTGTTGGAGCGACGCGATTACGACAACACGGCAGAGCTGAAAAAGACCCGTGCCCGCGAAGAAATCCGCCAACGCAAAATCGAAGAAGAAACCCAAACCTGGCTGCGCCAGATGCGCGACGAAGCGTTTGTGGAATTGCGACCGTAACCGAGCTGTAATGCGCAGAGTTTAACCCTGATGGTCAGCTCGAATTCTTGTCCGCGTATTTGCGTTACGCCCGGAGAACCGGCCGGCATCGGCCCGGACCTGTGTGTGCAACTCGCGCAACGCACGCCTGCCTGTGAGTTGGTCGTAGTCGCGGATCGTGACCTGCTCGAAGCGCGCGCGCAGGCCCTCGGGCTGCCGTTGCAAACGCTGCGGTTCGATCCGTACGCACTACCCAAAGCGCGCGGCCCTGGCGTGTTAAACGTGATTTCAATTCCGCTCGCCGCGCAGTGCGTGCCGGGGCAATTGAATGTTGCCAACGCTCGCTACGTGCTCAACACGTTGCGTCGCGCCACTCTCGGGTGCATGAGTGGCGAATTCGCCGCACTGGTGACCGGTCCGGTGCACAAAGGAGTTATCAACGACGCGGGCGTCGCTTTCACTGGCCACACCGAGTTTCTTGCGCAACTCACGCAGGCGTCGCAGGTGGTGATGATGTTGACGGCTCCCGGCCTGCGCGTCGCCTTGGCGACCACGCATTTACCGATCAGTGAGGTCAGCAAAGCGCTCAGCGCGTCGTTGCTGGAACGCGTAGTGCGCGTATTGCATGCCGATCTGGTGCAAAAATTTCGCATCGCGCAGCCGCGCATTCTGGTGTGCGGGTTGAATCCGCATGCCGGTGAAGGCGGACATCTGGGCCGCGAGGAGATCGACATCATCAGGCCAGTGCTTGACATGCTGCGGCGTGAAGGCATGAATCTCATCGGGCCATTGGCTGCCGATACCTTGTTCACGCCGAAAAACCTGGCCCATGCCGACGCGGTGCTGGCCATGTACCACGACCAAGGGTTGCCGGTATTGAAATATGTCGGCTTCGGCAATGCGGTAAACATCACCCTGGGATTGCCGATCATCCGCACCTCGGTGGATCACGGCACTGTTTTAGAGCTTGCGGGTCGCGGCGGTGCGGATCTGGGCAGCCTCGAAGCTGCACTGCAACAAGCCATCGAACTCGCAAACGCCTGATGCATCGCGCCCGCAAACGCTTCGGCCAGAATTTTCTGCACGACCGCGCGGTGATCGCACGCATTGTCGCGGCGATCCATCCTCTACCCGGCGAAGCGCTGGTGGAAATCGGCCCCGGTTTAGGCGCGCTTACGCGCGAACTGTTGCCGCTTGTTGATGCACTGGACGTGGTGGAGCTGGATCGCGATGTGATTCCATTATTGGAGCAAGCCTGCCGTGGCGTGGGCACCCTGCATGTGCATCAGGCCGATGCGTTACATTTTGATTTTGCCGCCTTACCGTACGCTGCACGCAAGCTGCGTGTGGTCGGTAACCTGCCCTACAACATCGCCACGCCGTTGCTGTTTCACCTGTTCACGCAAACGCACGCGATCCGCGACATGCACTTCATGCTGCAAAAAGAAGTGGTGCAACGCATGGTCGCGGCACCCGGCACCGAACACTATGGCCGCCTGAGCCTGATGGTGCAATTCCATTGCGCGGCGCACCAACTGTTTATCGTGGGGCCGGGTGCTTTCAAGCCCGCGCCCAAAGTTGATTCAGCCATCGTGCGCCTGATACCGCACGCGAGTCCGCCCGTTGAGGTGCCAGATGCCACGCAGTTTTCCGCGCTGGTTGCAAAAGCGTTTTCACAGCGCCGCAAGACCGTGCGCAATGCGCTCAAGGGCATGGTGAACGATGCGCAGTTCGCCGCGTGCGGCATTGATCCGGGAGTGCGTGCCGAACAGCTGGCATTAGAAGATTTCGCGCGGCTGAGTCGGGCTTTATAGGGCTCCCCTACAGCGGAATCTGCCACCATTCCAAATGTTGGCGTGGATATCGCAACACCAGAGCGAAGCCGACCACGCCACTGCCCAGCGCCCGATAGTGCTCGCTCTCGACATAATGTAGTTTGTAATACGCTTTCAACTGCACGCGCCGGGTCAGCGAGATGCGCAGCCCCACACCGACGAAGGTATCGGGATCGATCCAGTTTTTCCCCTCCGGATTTTTTACCGCCCGGTCAATGATAATTTCGCCCAGCGCCTCGCCCGCATCAAATCCGAATTCGGCGTACGGCGCCACCGGCCACGGCGCGGTGATTGCCAGGGCGGCGGTCCAGCCACCGAATTTCTGGTTGTCGAAATAGCGCTTCATCACGCGCAGACCGGTACTCAGGTCAAGTTCAAAGCCGCGCCGGTTGATCGCCGCCCAACCCAGGTCGATACCCCTGTTATTCAGGTCCAAGCCATCTTCGGACCAGGCCTGCACAAAGCGATAACCCGGCTTAAACGCGGGATCGTGCGGATCGACGTTTTCGGGGATTTCCGCCGCCGCCGGTGCACACGCCAGCGCCGCCCACACACCGGCAGCGGCAATGACTTGATTCAGTCGCAAAGCAGATGTAACAGCAGATTTCACCGCGCCATTATGCCGATGAAAGCGTTACGCCTGCTGGGTGGAGTACGCAATTACGAGAAGGCAATAAACATCGCCGACGTCCACACTTTGGCGTCGTTGGTCTGGCGTGCGAGCAAATACACCGGGCGAAAGCCGTGCGGGCCGTTACTGGGAGCAAGCTCGATGGTTCCGGATACATCACGCGGAGCAGCACGCTCGCTGATACGTTCGAAGGCGAGAAACATTTCCACGCCCGGCAATTCTTTTTTCAGGCGCGCGTGTTCCAGTAATTCCTTGCCGCTGATTTCCCACGAAAACACCGGGCAGTGCACGAAGGGATTGCCTTTGAGCGGATCGCCGACTTTCACGTAGCCATCAATGCTGCCCTCGACCCGCAGCGTTGCATTGGCAAGCTCCGACACTTCGATCTCGATGGCATCAACGTCACCGTAGGTGTCGCTGTGAAAACCGATTTGTGTCGCGCTCTGGCGCCAACAGGTTTCTTCGATGTGCTCGAAGCCCAGGCCGTCGAAATGATTGATCACTGCGCCGCTGATAGTAATGGTGCCCTTCCACGCCGCCCAGCGATAACGATCCTTGACGCGTGCACCGCCCCAGCGCAGGCGGATTTTGTTTTCCGCGTAGCCGAGCTCCTGTTGCAGGTCGCGCCGCCAGAAGGGACCGGTGTGATCGTAAGCAACAATCTCGTCCCATCCCGCATCGCCCAGAAAGCGATAGTCCAGTTGCGTCTTGCCTTGATGTTGAAACTCATCGCCCATGATGTGTGGGCCGCAACGCGTCATGCCGAAAGTGCGTTCGCCGGTGCACGCAAAGGTATGGCGTGCGCGCAGCGCCCGGGCGATGTCAACACGCGTGAGACTGGGCGCAATCACGCCGCACAGCCCACCTTTAGTGCCGAACACCGCCGTGCCCGGCACACCGCCGCCGCAACGGCCGCGATGTTCGTCCCCCGCCATGCTGGCGCCGAGTTTGTAGCCGCGTTCGATGGCTTCCTGATACAGCCAGCCGAAGTGCCCCCATGACGAGCCGATTTCGATCAGGCGTTCGAGCTGCGGATGGTGCCAGTCCAGAATGCAGCGGCGTCCGCCGACGTGCGGAATCAGCAGATGACCTTCAGGATCGTTCGCGTACGCCGCCCACAATTCTTCCAGCGGCCACGCGCCGGGTTCGACGCCGCCGCCCTTCATGTCTTCGTTCCATTCCACTGAACGCACGTGTTCGCCGGTTTTCAAAAATGGAAATTCGGGCACGCCGTCGTGCAGAAACACCACGTTGTGATCGCCGCCCGCGCACGACGAGCCGCACCACTCGGTGCCGGGAAACGCGACGAAACTACCTTCTTTGTGAATCGCGCGCATCAACGTTACGGTCTCATCCCATTTGTTTTTGGTGATGTTGAAGTCGTTATGCGCAAACGCCAGCACGTCGAGACCGGACACGTCGCGGCCATAGGTGAGGTTGTAAGTCGTACTGTTGGTGCCGATGGTGTCTTCGGAATGCACGTGCAGGTCGGCATAGTAAACACGTGGCACGGTAAGGCTATTGTCGACCGTGACATAAAAAGTTTGCGGCTTGACCGACGGATGTTCGACCAGTTGCGCGGTGATGATCAGCTCGCCGCCCTTGCCGGTCGGTATATTGTCAAGCAATGCCACCGCCCAGCCTTGTTCAGCCAGCGACAACTGTTTTTTGTACACCGGCTTGTTATCAAGTGTTGCAGTAATCGCAATTTTATCGGCACGATTCCAGCAGGTGTTGCCCCACTGATCTTCCGCACGCACGCGCAAGCTTACCGGCTCGCCGGTGCGCACCACGCGCGGCGCGGTCATCACCAGTTGCGCGGGTACGCCGGGCACTACTTGAATCACGCTGTCGCCCGGTACCGCCGCAAAACGCGACGTGCCCAACGGATCGATGTAACAGCGAATGCGGAAATTTTCTTCGACGAAAGTTTGTACGCGCGTACCGGCGCCGCCGAAACGGCGGTCGCCCAGCCGGATGATGATGTGGTCGCCCGCCTTCAAATACCCATCGACACTATCGACGATCACGGCTTTTTGAAATGGCCGTTCATGACCTTTTTGATCAAAGCGGATTTTGAGCGACTGCACCGTCGCCGGGCTTTGGTCAGGCAAACACGGACCGGCCTGATACTCGGCGGAAATGTAATTCGCGCCATGCGGATCGGAGGTTTGAAACAGCGCCCAGTCGGAATAGAACCGGAAGGTGGCCTTGAACCACGCACCGTCGGCCATGCCGGACGCGCCCAGTTCGTAATCGAGCACGATTTCCTGCCACGAACCCGCGATCAGGGTCTCGACATTACAGGTCACGCGCCCGAGGAAGGGTAGATCCTTGGTTTTTGCGTACAGGCCTTGCGGTGCAAAGTAGGTACCGAGTTTCTGTTTGAGTTCTGCGTCAGAGAGTTTTTTCATGATGCGTATCTTTATACTGGTTTTTTGAAAAAAGAAAACCGGCGTGAACGCATCATTCACGCCGGTTATGGGTGCTTCAATCTTTTTGCTGTTACCTACTTGATCAGCAGCGAACCCGGCACATCCTGCAAACCATTTTTCAACACGCTGGATTTGAGTCCCTGATTGCTCAATAAGAAGGTGGCGGCGGAGCTGCGGCGACCGGTGCTGCAGTAACAGACGTAATGGGTTTCAGCATTCAATTCACCGATGCGCTGGCGCAATTCGTTAAGCGGAATGTTCACGGCGTTAGGCAGGCGCGATTCTTTGAATTCCGAGGGCACGCGCACGTCCAGAAATACGGCGTCGCCGTCGAGTTTTGCCAGGGCGCTGTTCAAATCCATTTGGTCCAGCAGCGGTTCTTTGAGCAGCGAGACGAAATCCTTCTTCGCCAGGCGCATCAGGCGGCCTTCGGAAATCATCACCACGTTGGCGTTGCGCGGTTTGTCGGAAAGCAATGCTTCTTCGCCAAACGCGACCCCGGCGCCGATCTCGGCCAGCTCCACCGGCTTGCCCTTGCCCATCATCTGGCGGGTGACTTTGGCGCTGCCTTTGTCGATCAGATAAAAAAAATCGCCGGGGTCGCCCTGGCGAATCACCATATCGCCCACGGTGACTTCCAACGACTCCATGCGCTCGAATACCTTTTCGATATTTGCCGCCGGGATATTGTTGAACGCCAGCGAAGAGCGCAGCTTGGTGCGCCAATTACCTTCGCCTTTAATTACGGTTTTGGTTTTGGGCGACGCTTCCGCTGTGGCCATCTGATCCCACGTCAACATCTGGTCAAACTGTTCCATGTCGATGCGGATGACTTCCACGCCGCTCGCAGTTATTGCGGTCCATTGCCGTGGTTGTTTGTTGTCGATGGGTCGCCAGGTTTCGGGTGTACCCGCTGTAATACGCTGCACCTGCGCATTACTGTGCGAACGCAGCTCGATTTCACCGCACAACAAATAAACCAATTTGCGGTCGCGCTCGCCTTCGGCAAACAAACGCACGCCCGGACCAAGGGTCTCAATCGGAGTTTTGGCGGCCAGCTCGCGGATGCGCGGTACCGACAACGACGCAATCGGTTCCAGTCCTTGCAAGGTTTCCGCATCGACCTGCGGTGGCGCATCGTTGTCACTCAGGGGGGAATTCATGGCGCGATGTCTTGAGTTTTCTTCAGGTGATAAAAGTGATGCAACCGGAGCGAACCACGAAAAGTACATCGGCCACGCTATGCTAGACTGCTTTACTGCATCGGTATCTTCCGCCAACACTTTAGCGAAACCCGTTCACCTCATGCGCATTCGTGAAATACCCTATAACTACACTTCATTTTCCGACCGTGAAATCGTCATCCGCTTTTTGGGCGAGCCGCTGTGGCACACGCTCAACGAGCTGCGCGGCACACGCCGCACCGGCCAGTCGGCACGCATGTTGTTCGAGGTACTGGGTGACATGTGGGTGATCACGCGCAACCCGTTTATTCAAGATGACTTGATGGAGAACCCCAAACGCTGGGAATCACTGGCGCATGCGCTGCACCATCGGCTGGACCAAATCGTGGCGCGCGCGGACGGCAATGCGCTGGCCTTGCAATTGGAATCGGCGGCGCGCACGGCGGTGAAAAAATTTGAAAGCTGGCTGCCGGAACAGCGTGCATTGCGCAAAAAAGCACTGCGTCGTCTGAGAAAGGTCACGCGTCGTGACAATATCTGCTTCGACGGTTACGCACGCGTGTCGCATGTCACCGACGCCAGCGACTGGCGCGTGGAATTACCGTTCGTGGTGCTCGCGCCCGACAGCGAAG
Source organism: Gammaproteobacteria bacterium (assembly GCA_031421535.1). Classification (GTDB taxonomy): domain Bacteria; phylum Pseudomonadota; class Gammaproteobacteria; order SG8-11; family SG8-11; genus UBA6921. Next base: position 1,499 of record JANOOV010000311.1, on the reverse strand, counting down.
ACGAAATCGCGCCCATCGTACGCACCTGCATCGAGCTTGGGCTCACATTGATTCCGCGCGGCGGCGGCACCGGCTACACCGGCAGCGCAGTGCCGTTGCACGCCGACACCGCGATCATCAACACCGAAAAACTCGAAGCACTCAGCGGCGTGGAAATGCGCCGTTTGCCGGGTGTCGCGCACGAAGTGCCGACGGTGCGCGCCGAAGCGGGCGTGGTCACCAAGCGCGTGTCGGAACTGGCCGAGCAACACGGGTATGCCTTCGCCGTCGATCCCACCTCGCAGGATGCATCCACCATCGGCGGCAACGTGGCGATGAACGCGGGCGGCAAAAAAGCCGTGTTGTGGGGCACGACGCTCGACAACCTCGCGTCGTGGCGCATGGTGATGCCCGATGGCACGTGGTTGGAAATCGAACGCCTGAATCACAACCTCGGCAAAATTCACGAAGTTGAATTCGCTGAATTCCGGTTGACCGGATACGGTGCCGACGGCAAGGCGCCGCAGGGCGACATTAAAACTCTGCGCATCCCGCGCGAACAATTGCGCAAACCCGGACTGGGCAAAGATGTCACCAACAAGTTTCTCGGCCGCTTGCCCGGCGTACAGAAAGAAGGCTGCGACGGCATCATCACTTCGGCGGTATTCATCGTGCACCGCATGCCCAAGTGCATCCGCACCGTGTGCCAGGAATTCTTCGGCGCGAATTTGCATAAAGCAGTACCGGCCATTGTCGAGCTAAAAGACTACATCGACGCCACGCCCGGCGTAGTCCTCGCCGGTCTGGAACATCTGGACGAACGCTATGTGCGCGCGGTGAAATACAGCACCAAGGCGCCACGTCGTGAATTACCGAAAATGGTATTGATCGCCGACCTCGCGGGCGACGACGAAGACGCCGTGGCGCGCGCCGCGTCGCACATCGTGCGTCTGGCCAACGCGCGCGACGGCGAAGGCTTCATCGCCGTGAGCCCCGAAGCGCGCCATCGTTTCTGGCAAGACCGCAACCGCACCGCTGCCATCGCCGCGCACACCAACGCGTTCAAGATCAACGAAGACGTGGTGATTCCGCTGCCCAAGCTTGCGGACTACAGCAACGGCATCGAGCGCATCAACATCGAGCAATCGATCAAGAACAAGCTGGTGATGATTGATGCGGTTTTGAACTATCTGGATGGTGACCTGCCCGAATTGCGCAGCACGCCGGATTATTTTTCCAGTGCGGAGAACGACGCGATCATTATGTCAAAGAAAGTCGCGGCGCGGGAACATCTGCTCGCCGTGCAAACCCGTTGGCGCACCTTGCTGGAAAATCTGGATGCGGACGCACTGCAATTCGCCCAGGTGCTGGACGACAACGCGCGCGCCAAAGCCCAACCCGGCGACCGCCTGTTCGATCTCGCGCAACGCCGCGACCTGCGCATCTCTTATCGTCACGACGTGGAACGTCCGCTCAAGATCATTTTCAACGGCCGCGAGCTGGCAGGCGTGTGCAACCGC
>JANOOV010000310.1:0-4993 GCA_031421535.1 Gammaproteobacteria bacterium | reverse complement strand
CTGCGTGCGCGCGTGCTGGGCCATGCAATGTGTCAAGAAACACTCCCGAGTGAATATGTCGGCGTGTTATTGCCCAGCATGGCCACTACTGTGGTCACCTTTCTAGGTCTGCATTTTTATGGTCGCATTCCGGCCATGCTTCATTTTACGGTGGGCGCGCAGGGGATGTGTTCGGCCTGCACGACCGCGCAGATACGCGTGGTGTACACGTCGCGGCGCTTCGTGCGAAACGCCAAGCTTGACAAGGCAGTCGCCGCGCTTGCACAACAGGTGCGGGTGATTTACCTGGAAGATCTGGCTGCGACGATTTCCATCTTCGACAAACTACGCGCCTGGTTGAGCGCGCCGTTGGCTGGATGGATATACCGGCGCCACAAACTCGCGCCCGACGATCCCGCCGTGGTGTTGTTTACCTCCGGCTCCGAGGGCACGCCCAAAGGCGTGGTGCTGTCGCACGCGAACCTGCTCGCCAATTTGCACCAGCTCGCGGCGCGCGTGGATTTCAATGCGCAGGATGTCATCCTCAACGCGCTGCCGTTGTTTCATTCCTTCGGCCTGACGGCGGGCACCATCCTGCCCTTGCTGTACGGCATGAAAACATTTTTTTATCCATCGCCGCTGCATTACCGCATCGTTCCTGAAATCGCCTACGACATCAACGCGACCATCATGTTCGGCACCAACACTTTTCTTGCCGGCTACGCGCGTTTCGCCCATCCCTATGATTTCAACAGCCTGCGCTATGTGTTCGCGGGTGCGGAAAAACTCAAAGACGAAACGCGCCGCACCTGGGAAGAAAAATTCGGCGTGCGCATTTTCGAATGTTACGGCGCGACGGAAACCAGCCCGGGACTCACCACCAATACGGCGATGGCGAGCAAGCCCGGAAGTGTCGGGCGCTTGCTACCCGCCATCGACCATCGCCTGGAAGCGGTGCCCGGCGTCGTGGATGGCGGACGTCTGCACGTGACCGGCCCAAATGTCATGCGTGGCTACCTGCTGCACACACAACCCGGCGTGCTGGCGCCGCCAGCATCAAGTTGCGGCGACGGCTGGTACGATACCGGCGACATCGTCAGCGTCGACGCCGATGGCTTTATCACCATTCGCGGACGCGCCAAACGTTTTGCAAAAATCGCCGGAGAAATGGTGTCACTCACGGCGGTGGAAGTATTGGCGAGCAAGGTGTGGCCGGGCGCGCAACACGCCGTCGTCACCTTGCCAGATACACAAAAAGGCGAACAATTGGTGCTGATCACCAGCCAGACTGATGCCGCACGCAGCGCGCTGCTGGAGCAGGCGAAGAAAGACGGCATCGGTGAAATCAACGTGCCGAAAAAATTGCTGATCGTGAAACACGTGCCGTTGTTGGGCACCGGAAAAACCGATTACGCGGCAGCGCTGCTGCTGGCGCAATCCTGAGCGGGATCACAACGGTATGTCTATCTACCCAGGGCGGAACCCGGCAACACTTTTGCAGCCGCTGATCACCGCTGGCCTGCTGGCGTGCGCCCTACTATTGGTCATCTTCCCGTTTTTTGATTTTGACATTTACTGGCATCTGGCCAACGGGCGCGAGATGTTGGCGCAGGGTCGCATCATTAACGAGGAAATATTTTCCTCCACCAAGGCGGGCACACCGTTCAGCAACCATGAATGGCTGGCGCAAATTTTGTTGTATGCGGTGTATTTACTGGCGGGCGACACGGGTCTGAGTTTATTCAAGATAGCGATTACTGCCAGTGTTGTCTTTTTATTGTTTCGCACCTGTCGCATGCTCGGCGCAAGTTCGTTACTGGCGGCGTTACTGAGTACTGTCGCCATTCTGATTGCCGCCGAACGCTATCTGGTACGGCCGGAATTGTTTTCGCTGTTGGGGGTGGCGTTGCTGGGCTACATCCTCCACGGATATCGGGCGGGACAGGTGTCTGCGGTCGCGTTGCGCTGGCTGCCGCTCATCATGCTGTTGTGGGATTGGTTGCACGGCGCGGTATTTGGCGTGGCATTACTGAGCATCTGGGCGTTCGGTGAAAACCTGAAACACTTGCTGCGCCGACCGCTAACCCTGCCGGGATGCGCAGCGCTACCCGGCCCGCGCTTGAAGGATTTGAATTTTTGGTTCGCCATGACGCTCGCCGCCATGATGATCAACCCGTGGGGTTTGCTGAGTTACGATATTTTTGTGGAATTCGTTAACGGCAATCCGTTGGTGCAGTTGGTCGAGGAATTCCGCGCAGCGACCTGGGTTGAGCATTACCCGTTCTGGATACTGCTTGGTCTTACGCTCGCGACCGTACTATGCAGTTGGCGCAGGGCGGATCTCACGACGCTGCTGGCGGTCGTTGCATTTGCCGTTGTGGCCATACGCTATCGGCGCGCCATCAGTGAGTTTGGCATCGTGGTCGTGCCGTTACTCGCAATGTTGTTACCCGCACTGGCGCAACGCTGGGCGCCGCAAATCGCACACCGTGCCGCACGCGTCGGCATTTTTTCCGGTGTGATCGTGGTGCTTGCGTATGCCGGGTACGTAAAATTTTTCGAGGCCGACGGGTGGCTGCGGTTTGGATTCGGCACGCAGGCGCCGGAATATCCCGCAGGCGCGATACGTTTCATCCAGACCGTTAATCTGCAAGGCAACCTTTACAACTCCGGCAGCCTGGGTGGTTATTTAGCGTTTTTCATCACGCCGCAGCGAAAGATTTTTCAGTACAACCACCACACCGTGTTCGGCGACACCACCTACTATGTAAAAAACCCGCGCGAGCTGCAGCGCTGGAATGTCAACTACGCGCTGGTGGACACCAAGGACGAGATGAACAACTTGTTTCCGGCGACGCGTTGGGCGCATGTGTACCGGGATAACCGGGCGCTGCTCCTGCTGCGGCGCGCGCCGGAAAATCAGGCGGTGATTGATCGCTACGAGGTGCTGTATTTTGAGCCGCACAAAGAATCGCCGCCGCGCATGCGGGCGCTTGCCTCCGACCCCGCCGTGTATCCGCGCCTGATGATGGAGATGGCCAACCACCTTGCTTACAGCCACCGTCCGGACATCGCAGAATTGTTTTGCGAATTGATGCATTCCGCCAACGGCGCGTCTTTGTCTAACGAACGGCGCATGGGATTGTTAGCGACTGCCGGAGAATACAACCCGGCATTGGCTGCTTGCTCAAGCCGCATTTCGTCAGCGCCGTAATGAAACGCCACTAAACGCAACCAGTCGGCTTGGGCAGTCCGCCGTATTTGGTGATCGGCTTCATCGGCCCCGTCATCCACATCGCAAACAGCGCTTTTTGATCTTCGTCGATGTGCTTGGCGAATTTACGAATCGGCGGCACCACGCCGAATTCATCGTAAAACTCGCGTGCTTTCACAATGTGGTTCCACTTCGCATCGGTCAGTTCCACGTCGTCTGCCGCCGCCATCGCGCGCGCCAGTTCCGGCGTCCACGCGTCGCGGTCCATTAAATAACCATCACCATCACGCTCGGGAAGTTGCATTGTCATCACTCGCTTTAAGGTTGCACCATTCGAATCAGGGGATTCTGCCGCACTCTGCACGGCTTCTGCTGTATCTCCAAAGTAGTGTGCCGGTATTTTTAGCCGTGCGGGGAATATTCACCTGGCAATCGCAGCAAACACGACTATGTTTTAGCGTTGGGTGTTTCAAATCAAAATCAACGTGATTGTCAGAGGGCGGACCATGCTGTTGAAAAAATGTGCACGACCGGTAACGGTGTTGTCTGTTACCGCAATGCTTCTGGCTGGCGCAACCGGACTGCACGCCGCCGACCCCGCCTTGCAAAGTTACGAGCCCACCACCATGGGCTACACCTGGGACAGCGACGACGTGCCGTTTTTTGACTTCAAAGTTTCGGTGAAGTATCCGATTTTTCCCAACCTCACCAGTGAACGCATTTTCTTCGCGTTCTCCGGGCGCTTCGGGCAATACCTCGGCACGCGCACCTCGTCACCGGTCATCGGCAAGCGTTTTAATCCCAAGTTGTTTGTGAAATTTCCGTTCGACGACACACAGCGCAGCCGAGGCTACATTGATGTTGCGTATGCGCACGAGTCCAACGGACAGAAGATCAACACGCCGGAAGAATTCAACGAAATACAGAAAGGCGAGGCCAGGCCCGCCTTCGCCAAAGACTACATCAGCCGAGGCTGGGACTATCTCGAAGTGGCCGTGAAAAATACCCATTGGGCTGACGAGCAAAACAAGTTCGCGACATTTTTAACCGTCAACTACTACTTGCCCAACGGATTTCTGCAAGGCCACCCCGAGGAATACAACACGTGGGAAAACGACAGCGAAGGCAAACGGCGCGCGACCGTCAACGGCCTGCGCGCATTGTTTAAATTCGGCCACGACCATGACGGCGACAAAACCGACCGGCCGATCACCGACTTCAAGGCCGCCCTGATTCTCGAAACCGGTTACCGCGACGCATTTCAAAACTGGACGGTACGCGGTGAGCTCGCAACCAAGCTTTGGGAATTGCCCGTCATGCTGTGGGCATCGAACGGCTATAACAGCGACCTGGCGCTTTATTACAAGCGCATCACGTCGTATGGGTTGACGGTGGAGATTGGTGCGTTTTAGCGGCATTGCCCTTGCAACTTTGCGTTTGCGTTAGAGGTCATAATTATTCTGCGTTAGCTTTGGCCGAAATTCACAATCATAAGTATTATCTGGATCTCAGCAGGCTTGCGAAAAGTGTTGGTCTTGCTTGGGGTGGAGATTTCATGGGGCGGTGGGATCCATGTCATATCGAAATATGCCTCTACACCATTCTCAGGCGAGCGCTGAATTGCTGCACTTCCCCCTTTGAAAAAGGGGGATCGAGGGGGATTTTCATACTCGGCGCGTTGTGTCTGGCAAGCGCCGCATGCGCCGCGACGCCTTCGATACAACTGCTGCGGGGCATGGATAAAGTCATCCTGCGCGAGCTCTATGTTTTGCACCCCGACGGAACGTATAAGCTGCTTCA
>JANOOV010000309.1:0-3026 GCA_031421535.1 Gammaproteobacteria bacterium | reverse complement strand
CCGCAATCGCAACCTTGGCGGGAATCGTGTTCTCGTCTGAAAAGAAAACCCTGCCGTGGAGCGGAACCATGGCCGCGTGGATCCTGTTCGTGATCTGGCTGAATGTCACCACACCGTTTGCGCTGAATCCCGCCGAAGCAATGTATGAATGGGATCGCACCATGAAAACCATGTTGATGGTGTTCATCACGCTGCTGGTGATCAATACGCACGAGCGCATCAACGCGCTGGTATGGATCATCGTGTTGTCGCTGGGGTTTTATGGCGTGAAGGGCGGAATTTTTTCTCTGGCCACGGGAGGCAACTACCGGATATGGGGGCCGGAAAGCAGTTTCATCGAAGACAACAATTCGCTCGCCCTGGCGCTGGTCATGACATTACCGTTGATGCGCTATTTGCAGCTGCGCGCAAAAAACAAATACCTGCGCTGGGGCATGCTCGCGTCGATACTTCTGACCGCCGTGTCGATCCTCACGTCGTTCTCGCGCGGCGCTTTGTTGGCGGGCAGCATCATGGCGGTTTTTCTCGCCTGGAAGAGTCGGTATCGCTTGCGCATGTTTCTGGCGATGCTGGTGCTGGTTCCGGCAATGCTGGCGATGATGCCGCAGGCCTGGTGGGATCGCATGAACACCATCCAGACCTACGAACAAGACGCGTCTGCGCTGGGCCGCATCAACGCCTGGGTATTTGCCTACAATCTGGCTGTGGACCGCCCACTGGTCGGTGGCGGATTTAAGGCATTTACCAAGGAGTTGTTCTACAAATACGCGCCGGACCCGGAGGACCATCACGCCGCGCACAGTATTTACTTCCAGGTGCTGGGCGATCAGGGTTTCGTCGGCTTGCTGTTGTTTTTGTTGCTTGGCGGCATGACCTTGTTAACCGGCCGCTGGGTGATCCAGCACACCCGTGATCGCCCGGATCTGTCCTGGGCGCACGATCTGGCGGGTATGCTGCAGGTGAGCGCGATGGGCTATGCGACCGGCGGGGCGTTTTTGAGCCTTGCGTATTACGATCTTTTTTATCACATCATGGCGCTGATGATTATGCTGCAATACATGGTGCGCAAAGTTATCGCGCAGGAAAAAACCGCACGTGACGAACCACCGCGCAGCGTGCAACCGCAAAACCAGACCATGAGGTGAGTTAGTGGTACACAAGCAAGATAACCATACTGACGCCAGCCCGGATGACCGCTTCGGTTCGCGCGCGGAATTTTTCAAGTACTACGCGGAACAGAGCACCACACCGGAAACGGTGCAGCGGTTCGCTGCCATTCAAGACATGGTGTCGCGCACCGCGCGTGCTCGCGGCTTGACGCAATCCAGCCTGGACGTGCTGGACATCGGCTGCGGTGCGGGTACCCAAAGCATGATGTGGGCGCGCGACGGTCATCGTGTTAACGGGCTTGACATTAACGGCCCGCTGGTGGAACTGGCAATGCAGCGCGCGCAAGAAGCCAAACTTGCGATTGATTTTCGCATCGGCACCGCGACTGAATTGCCGTGGGCGGACAACTCCATGGACGTGTGTCTGGTGCCCGAGCTGCTCGAACACGTGCGTGAGTGGGAACCCTGCGTCGCCGAATTCACCCGCGTGTTGAAGCCCGGTGGCGTGTTGTTTCTGAGCACCAACAATTCGCTGTGCCCGGTCCAGCAGGAATTCAATCTGCCTTTATATAGCTGGTATCCCGGCTTCATGAAGCGCCGCTATGAAGAGCTGGCGGTGACCACGCGTCCGGAACTGGTCAATTATGCAAAGTACCCGGCAGTGAACTGGTTTACGTTTTTCGGTCTGCGCAAAGTGCTCGCCGCGCGGGGCTTCGAATCGTTTGACCGCTTCGATGTCGCGGACCATGCCGCACGCGGTCTTGTCAGTGCCCTCGCATTTGGCCTGATTCGCCATGTGCCGTTGGTGCGGGTGCTGGCGCATATCGCCACGCCGTATACTTTGCTCGTTGCGGTCAAACAGAAGTAATACCGGATGTTCAGCTTCAACAAGCGCCTGGCGATCCTGATGTACCACCGCGTGTTGGCGCGGGCCGAACCGCTGCGCCCGTGGGATGTCGACACCCGCGCATTCGACTGGCAAATGCGCTTGCTGGCGCGCTATTTCAATGTGCTGCCGCTGCCCGAAGCAACGCGCCGCGTACAGGATGGCTCGTTGCCCGCGCGCGCCGTGAGCATCACCTTCGATGACGGCTATGCGGACAACCTGCTGCTGGCTTTGCCCATCCTGAAAAAATATCAACTGCATGCGACGTTTTTCATCGCCAGCGGATTTCTTGACGGCGGCCGCATGTGGAATGACACCGTGATCGAAACTTTTGCGCGTGCGTCGGGCACGCATCTGTCGCTTACGAGTCTTGGTCTGGGCCGCTACCCGCTTGATAACATGATGCAACGTTTTGCGGGAGTCAAAGAGGTGCTCGGCAAGGTTAAATATCGCTCCACGCAGGAACGCGTAGCGCTTACCGATGCAATGGCGGCACTGGTTGCACAGGAGTTGCCGCGCGATCTGATGCTGACGACCGCGCAATTGCGCGCGCTGCATGCGGCCGGTATGGAAATCGGCGCGCATACCGTCAATCACCCGATTCTGGCGCGCACCACACCGCAAGAAGCCGAATATGAAATTGTGCAGAGCCGTCGCCGGTTGCAGGAGTTGCTGGATGACCCGATTGCAACCTTTGCCTATCCCAATGGCCGCCCCGGAACGGACTATGCAACGGCGCATGTTGCAATGGTGCGCAATGCCGGTTTCGACGGTGCGGTTTCCACCGCGTGGGGCGCGGCGCGGCGCGGCATGAACCGCTTCCAGCTTGCGCGCATCGCCCCTTGGGATGTGACGCCCGCACGCTTCGGGCTGCGCATCGCGCGCAGCTATTTTGGCGCTGCGCCTGCGCTGCTGGATGAGGGTGCATAACTATTGTAGTGTCGTAAATAAAAAACGAGTCGAGAGCCGGAGGAAACGACATGTTCAGAACCATGTTTGTGCTTACGCTGTTGATGGGTGGTGTGGTGCTG
>JANOOV010000308.1:0-5157 GCA_031421535.1 Gammaproteobacteria bacterium | reverse complement strand
GCCGCCGACGAAAAGCTCGATATCGAAACCGTCAAACGCGCTGTCGCGCAGGTTATTCCGAGTGCGACGCCTGATGTGATCGTGCCCGCGCCCATGGCGAATTTTTACGAGGTGCTGATCGGCGCACAGGTGTTGTACGTGTCGAAGGACGGCAAGTATTTGCTCGAAGGCGACGTTTACGACGTGGCCGCGCGGCAGAACCTTACCGAGGCGCGCCGGTCGGTCGGTCGCCTGAAAACCATGCAGGCCATCGATCCGGCCAGCATGATTATTTTCGAGCCCAAGACGGCGAACTACACCCTGACCGTGTTCACCGACATCGACTGCAGCTACTGTCGCAAGATGCACGGTGAAATACAGTCGTATCTGGACAAGGGCATCCGCATCCGTTATCTGGCGTATCCGCGTTCCGGTAAAAACACGCCGTCTTATTTTAAAGCCGTGGGTGTGTGGTGTGCGGCTGACCGCAAAGCGGCGCTGACGGCAGCCAAAGCGGGAGGAAAAGTTGAAGACAAAAAATGCAAAGACCCGGTGGATGCGCATCTGGCTGCCGGTGAAGCGGTCGGCGTAAGCGGCACGCCGACTTTGGTGCTGGAAAACGGCGTAGTGGTGCCGGGCTATGTGAACGCTGCGCAACTGGTGCAACTCATCGACGAAAACAAGAAAAAGGTCGCAGCGCAAAATTAGCCAGCGCCCTGCATATCTGAAATAGCGCCCCTCAACCACGCTCAAGCACGGCCGATAGCGTTCTGTGATTACGCTATCGTGATCGCAGCAGTGCCCGCACCGGCGTAGGTGCTCGCGTTGGTAACATGAGACTCGGCCATGGCAGACGCTATTTCCGCCTCTTCAGTGGAAGATATTTCCGGTCAACCCGACCACTACGTGAACCATCTGGCCGAGGTCAACAAGACCAACGACGTCGTTTCCACCGACGATATCTACAACAAACACGAGGTTCTGCTCGTCCGCAAAGGCGCGCGCATCGGTAGCGACATGGCGCAGCGTATTTTGCAGCACCGGCTCATGAGACCGCTGGAAGAACAGATTCAACTTGATCGCACCTTGAATGCGCATACGTTATTGGCGGCGTTTGATAAATTCTGCACGGCGTACCCCGATCTCCAGCAAATACACGCGCAGCTTGATTTCGACAAACGGTTTAAAAATCTGGTTCAGCGCATTGAATTCGGCAATGTGGTCGCACAAAAGCTGACGGTGTTGCAGGATCGGTTACCGCAGAAATTTGAAAGCGCCGTGCTGTGTGGCTGGCTTGCGACCTTGATTGCCACAGAAATGAATTTAAGCGTCGATCTGATTCAGGCCGCGTTGTTGGCCGGGCTCACGCATGATATCGGCTTGTTGCACATTCCGTTGCAGATCGTAAACAAAACCGGCGCGCTGACCGGGGTGGAAAGGCGCGCAATACAAAGCCATGTGGTGGTGGGGCAGATGCTGTTAAAAAATTCCAGGGGCGTGCATCCGCGCGCGGCCATCGCCGTCATCGAACATCACGAACGTTGCGATGGCAGCGGTTATCCGTCCGGCAAGATCGAAGAACAACTGGATGTGCTGGGCCAGATCATCGGCATGGCCGACAGCGTGCTCGCGATTCGCCTGCATCAATTTTCAAAACACGGGCGCAATTTTCGCGACGCCTTGCCGTATTTGCAGATGAATACCGCCGCTCATTCCACCGGTGTATGCAACGCAATGCACGCGCTGTTAATCCAGTCAAAATTACCGCTCACACGAATGAATACCTTCAAGACCACCAATGAACTGATCGAACATTTGTCGGTGCGCGGGCAGCAATTAAAAAACATCGTGGCCTTGTTTGATGAGTTGCTGGATCCGGCCTTGTTCGGTCGTGCCGATGCCGAGGCGCAGCGCTTGTATAAAGTCACGCAGCCAGTGATGCACATCATCAGTTCATCCGGCCTGCTGAGTGAAGAGATATTGTCGTGGTTGCAGTCGCTGCAACAGCAACCCGACGAGAATGTGATGGGCGAGTTAATTGAATGTGAGTTGATGCAGCATGAGTTGTATTCGCAGATCAATAAAGTTCAGCGCATGTTAAATGAGTTCGTCGAAAAGAAAGCCGCCAGTCTGAAAGCTGACGATCTGGCGCGGGTGCTGCGCATCAAGGCGGGTATGGATGCGATAGTCGCGGAAAATAACTAAATCAAGCATGGCGCGATCATCGCGCCGTGGGTATCTCAAGCGTCGCGCAGCAGTTTGTAAACAACAGTAACGTGCGCACCGTGCGGGCAGGCCACGCGTGGTGCAACCCTGCCGCGTAGTGCTGCATTTGTTCGCGATAGAGCTCGGCAAACTCCGACAGATTTTCCCGATGCGCGGAACGGTGCGTCTTGTAATCAATCAGCACCACCTGATCGTGGGTGAGGATCACACGATCAATCACCCCATGCACCACGTTATTGTCATGCTCGTATACCAGCGCGACTTCGTTGTAGGCCATTTGATATTGCGCCGGGTTGAACAGCGACTGAAAATCAGGATGGCGGATCACGTGCAGGGCTTCGTCGCACCATGAGTTAAAGGCGGGTTCGCCGACGTCAAGCTGAAACTCCGCAGCAACCTGGTTGCGTACTTTGTCGTCGTCGGGCGGCGGCACGCGTGTCATCAGATCCAGCAGGCGATGGATGGCAAGCCCGCGCACTTGTGCATCATCATGGTCATTAGCGATGCTTTGACGTTGCCCGGTATCGACGCTACGGCTGGGCGCGATTTCCGCGCGTGCAGCGTCGATCACGAGAACTTGGGAAAGACGCGGGTCAACATGCGTCACCACCGGTGGGGTCACAATTAATTTCACTGCGGGTGTTGGCGGCGTGCCCGACTCCAGCACCAGGGCGGCAGATTCCGCAAGCCGTGTTTTCAGACCGGCGAGAACCGCGCCATACCAGCCTGACTCCGTTCCGCGTTTGGGGGCGCAACCGGAAATAAACAACACTTGTCGCGCGCGTGTCAGCGCAACGTACAGCAGGTTCAATTCTTCGCGCTGCGCGGCGAGATCGTCGAGTGCGAGCGCGCGCCGACTAAACGCATCGAGCTGGTCTTTTTTTCCGGTGAGTATGAAACATTCGGGGCGGGCGGCGGCCGGTGGCCAGTCCACCAGTGCATGCACACCGCGCCGGGTGCGCGGTGCGTTTGCGGCATCAGCGATGAACACCACCGGTGCTTCCAGGCCCTTCGCCGCATGAATGGTGAGCAGTTGCACGCACTCGCGCGCCGCGCCGGTTTCGCCTGCGTCGGGCGCATCGTCACCACCACGGCGCGCGTCGCGCAAACGTTGCAGAAAATTCGGCAGGCTCGGATAGCGTCCGCTGTCGAGTCCCAGCGCCAGCTCGATGAAGCGCGTGAGATTGGCGCGCAACCGCGCGTGCAGATGCGGAGCGAACGCTGCCTGATAACGTTGCAGCAGGCGGCCTTGGTGATAAATGCGGTCGAGTAAATCATGGGTCGGCAAGCGTTCCGCCGCCGTGCGCCAAGTGTGTAACCAACGCTGTGCGCGACGCAGGGAATGGGTTTCCGCAAGCTGCGGCGCAAGCGCCTCCAGACGTTGCATCCAGCGGCCGGTGCCGGAGCGTGCCAATTGCATCAGATCAGCGTCGGAGCAGTTGAAGATCGGGCTGCGCAACACACCGGCGAGCGCGAGATTGTCGAATGGTGTGGCCAGGCAGTCGAGTAACGCGACTAGATCACGCACTTCCAGACTGTCGAGCAGCGTACCGCGATCCGCGCCCGCATAAGGAATGCCTACGGCGCGCAGCGCGGATTCATAAGCGTGCACGTGGGTGCGGTTGCGCACCAGGATCATGATGTCGCCGTAGCCCAGCACGCGCGCGTCGGGACCGTTGCCGATGATGGTGCGCGCGGTGATCAATTGCGCAATGCGCTGCGCGATTTGCGCGCCTTCGTGTGCGTAGCGTTGATCTTCGGCGACGTTGCGGGGTTGCAACAGCGGATTGCGCAACGTCGTTGCAGCGGGCTCTGCGGCGTTCGCGTCGGCTTCGATGAGCGGCAGCAGTTCCACGCGGCCCCACAGATGTTTGTGGTGCGTGGCGTGGTGCGGAAATTCCAGCCAGATATCGCGCACGCCGTCGGTTTCGAACACGGTGTTGACACAATCGATGACGGCCTGCGCCGAACGTCGGGAAACATCCAGTGAGAAATTTTCGGCGTGCAGATGGGTTTGCAACCAGAGTTGCGCAGCGGAGAAAACGCGCGCATCCGCGCGCCGGAAACGGTAAATCGACTGCTTGGCGTCGCCGACCAGAAACACACTGCGCGCACGCTCATCGCTGCCCGCCGCCAGTTCCTGAAGCAGTGGCAATAACAGGCGCCATTGAATCGGGTTGGTGTCCTGAAACTCGTCGATCAACACATGGTCGATGCGTTGATCAAGTTTGTACTGCACCCACTGCGCGTTGTCCGCACGGTTCAGCAGGGTGTAGGTGTTCCATTCCAGGTCGTTGAAGTCCAGTTGCCGCCGTTCGTCCTTGATGCGCTGATAATGTTCGATCAAGCGCTGCCCGGCACGTTGCCAGGCGCGCGTCTGTTGCAGGGTGTGCTGCGCGCGCAACACCTCCAGCGCTTCAAGCACGCGCGCGGCAAGCTGTTCGTGCAGGTGCAGGAAACGTTCTTCGCCGGATTCACCCAGCGATTTCATCTGTGCCTTCGACGCCTTTCTTTTCAGCGGCTGTTCGTCCTGCGTCAAAAATGCCGCTTTGATCAGCGCAAAATTATTTGCCGGAGCGCTTTCACTTTGCAGCGCCGCGTGGATGCGCGCGGCGTGCACGTGATTGGTGTCGGTGCCATGTTTTTGCAGCAGCAACGCGAATTCTTCGACGTCGTTGCGACAGCGGGCGAGGAAGCTCGCACACGGATCAACGTCGGGGTCCACGCCCAGCAGGCGTTGGGTATCGCTGCCTGCGAATGCCACCGGGTCGGTCGCATCACCGGTGTACGCCCACCACTCATTGCGGTGCGCCAGAAAATTCAGCAGCGCGCCTTCAGTGGCGGCTCCGCCGATGCAGTCATATAAAATATCCAGCGCCAGCCCCTGCGGACCATTCGGCGTGAGGGTGGCTTCGGAGTACAGCGCATCCAGCGCTGCGTGTTCCAGCGTGC
>JANOOV010000307.1:0-6150 GCA_031421535.1 Gammaproteobacteria bacterium | reverse complement strand
CCGCTCACGATTTTGTCAAAACCTTGAAGAGTGCGAAAATGCGGCACGCAAGTCATGGCAGCATGGTGCATTTTTTGCACTTGTAGAACTACCCGGACATTTTCAAACCATGACAGAGGAAAGAATATGCGTTATACGAGTTTGAAGGCAGCGAAGTGTATGGCCGCGATCCTGTTCACAACGCTGTGGGGCGGGGCGCAGGCGACGGACAGTATTAGCATCAGCTTGCTCTATGGGCAGAAATATCTTGATCAGGGCGATTGGGAACCTGTTGAAGCCCAGCCTGAGGATGGGCTAGGTGCGACCTTCCAACTGTCTGATTGGCCGGTGGCCATGGTGGGAAATTTACTACTCTCCAGTGACTCCGCCACTGGTTCTACAAAATTCCCAGGATTAAAAGTGAGCGGGCAAACAACTGAATTAAGTTTTGGAGTCAGAAAAAATTTGACCGAAGGATCCACCAAAGTGTTTGCCGAAGGTGGACTCGCGTTATTTTCAGCCAAACTAAAATTCGTGAATACTGTGACTGGAGAATCGGCCAGTGACTCTGCCTCGGAGGTCGGATTGTGGTTGGGTGGCGGCCTGGATGTCATGGTAAGCCCTTCCGTGAGCGTCGGCGGATTGGTCCGTATGTCAAAAGCCGACGCCAATGACCCTGGGCTCGGCGGCACCCATTTCGGCCTTTACGCCGCGTATCATTTTCAACGATAGATTCAAATCATTGCGTCTACAAACACATCCTTCCGACGCCTTAATTCGGCAACTTGCAGCGAGAGTAGGCTTCCGCTAGACTGGCCCGGCTTTTCAGGTTCCCCTGTTTGTTTGGGGAAAATTGTTGGGGAAGGTTACTCGGGAGATCAACATGAATATGGCAGCTTTCGTTCCTATCATTGTTTACGTTGGACTGGCCGTCGCCGCTACGATTTTGGGCGGCAAGATGGTCGACATCTTGGCGTTGCGCCGCGCCGCCCAGAAAAAACAGGCTTAAACGCGGTTATTTTGCGCGTCCTTCACAAAGCCCGGTTCACGCCGGGCTTTTTATTCACATTGGTTTTCGCAGTCCATGTCTGAACCCAACGATACGCGTTACCTGGTCAAATTTTTAATTACCTCAGCCACGTGCCTTTTTATCGGCACGATTCACGGCGTGTTACAGGTGATTCGTCCGGTGCGTGCGTGGCTCGACGCCATCGGCAGCCCCTATGGCGGCCCCGGTCACATGATCGACCCGCTGGCGCACGCACACATCAACACCGTGGGCGGCGTGGTTATTTTCCTGATGGGCGCAACTTACTATCTATTGCCGAAAATGCTCGGCAGACCGCTCTATTCCAGGCGGCTGGTTAATCACACCTATTGGTGGACCACGTTAGGTATTGCCGGTTTTTATAGCACGCTGATGATTTTCGGCGGCATCGAGGGCTATTTATTGCTCAACGAACCGGAACGCATGGCCGATGTGCATCGTTACTATGGGCCGATCATCTCAGTGGTGTCGACGGTCATGGGTGTCGGCTTTTGGGTGTATTTTGCCAACCTGTTTCTTACCGTCAAACACCGCGCATGAGGCTTGCGTGCGGTTGCCCGGAAACGTTTCCCGACTGGAACGGGAAAGACGTTTATCTGAGCCTGCACCCGGCGCATATCCTCCACGTCACGACATTTTTTCATATGCCGCTGTCGTACACGGCGCAACTCGAACGCCAGCGCGATGAAATCGAGCGGCTGGAACTCAGTGAACTCTGGCCGGGTTTTATTCTCACCCAAACCCATTTCCTGTCCGGGCGTATCATCAGCTTGCTGAATTCGGCGCAGTCACCGTCGCGTCATGTAATGTGCCTGCCTGCCGCGTTGCAACTCCACGGCAAGCTCCACCCCGGCGGCATCGGCACACTGCGCACCAGCGCACGCGAGCTGCAATCCGCATTGTTCGATGCCGGGCGCATGCCCAAGGAGCTGTTTCTTGCCCACCTCACCTGTCCACGCTGCGCTGCGTCACGTGGTGGTGAAAAAATCCTGCTGCTGCGTCGCTGGATGGAGAGCCCGCGTTTAAAGCAACGCCAGGCACATCGATAGTCGAAGTTGCAAAACCCGCTGCTAGCCTGCCCGTAAAAACATCGACTACTGCGTCACAATTAAGCCAGCACCTAACCGCACTCCTGCAAGCAATCCGGCTTTTTAAAACAAAGCGTTAAGGAAATAACGCTTGTCGCCTCCAGACTTCTTTACATAAAATGACTTAAGCCTCTCTGCGGACGGGCAGCAGATAAATTCACTACTAAACTGTAAAGGCGCTGCGAATGTCGTTTGATCAGCCTGATACACGGTACACGCGTTTTGTAGGCCAGTTGGCCGACAACCTCGCACTTGCGCCGCTGGAAACCGACGGATTAATCCGTTCGTTGCGCGATGCCCCGCAGTGCGCACCGACCGATCCGCTCGACTATACCGAGTTACTTTTGGCGGTGTCATTGAATGCGCAGATACGTAATGCGCATAACGATGCACGCTTCAAGAAACTTAAATTCCTGTTACGCAACAACAACGACCGCGCCGTTAATCTTGCTAGTCAGTGGGTTGACCAAAAAATGTCCTTTGAAGCCATGCTGTCTGAGCTGTAACCGATATTAAACGAAAGTTTGCAGCAAGGATTTGCCTTCAAACGTGCGTCGCCCAATCTGATAACCCAGTTCTCGATACGCTTCAAATTGCGCTTCGTCAAAAAACTGATCGGCGGTCGGCTCGTCCGGAAAACTGGGATGGGCGCGGTGATAGCCGTAAATATCTTCGGGCAAACCGGAGATCAGGCTGGTGTTGATATAAAGCAACCGCGCCTCGCTGCCGTCCACGTAACGTATGCGTCCGGTGACGCTGGCCGCCTGTGAAATCGCGCTATCGGTTTGCGGGCGCAACGGCCGTGTATCGATCTCGATGGATGCGCCGAAATCGACGCGAACTTTTCCGATCACGTTAACCAGGTCGGCAAACGACCACTGCGGATCCGCCGCCGCATCGCACACAACAATGTAACGGCACTTGCGCCGCACCAGCTCATACAACGCAAGATTTTCGAAATGGCCGCCATCGGACAAATGCACATGCTTGCTGTTTTCATCCATGCTCAGGCCGAGCATTTCGCGCAACGCATAGGTGTGCCACAGCGGCCGCGAACGTACCAGTTTGAATTTCGGAGGGTGGGCCGGGTTGCGGGTCCAGTAGCCCAGGCGCGCGTTGAATAATGTCATGACCGCCGCCAATGGCCGCGAACGCGTCACGCCAGTGTTAGGATTCACCGCCGCGCCGGAGATGGTCAAGGCGGTAGCAAGATTCATCGTCCCATCCAGGTATTCATCGGTGCGCGCAAAGCCGGTGGCCGTGCTGCCGCACACCAGCGGTGAAAAAATAAAATTGTCGGCACCCCGTCCGCGCCGCTTCGAATTCGGCGAATCCAGCGTCAGCATGTTGGTGTTGATGATGTGGTAAGGCGCGGCGGTTTGGTGCAGATCCTTCAGGTAGCAGTGGTTAGGATCGTCCTCCTTATGCTCCGGATGCCTGGGCAAAAACGCGGCCAGCAACCGGTCACGATAATAGCGGTGCATGGACACGTGGTTGATATTGGCGAGCACACCAAACACAAATGACAATAACAGGCCCGGAAAAATCAGATATTCCCACCAGATCTCCAGCCGCGCGAACAGTAAAAAAGCGCCGTTGTACAGCCAGAGTACCAAGCCGTACAACAACAAACCCAACCCGGCGGACAACAACAACGCACGCATGCCTTGGGCTTCGTTGCTGCGCGAGCGCCCACTCCAGCCTGCCCACACGGCCGCTGCGCCACTGAGCAGGGACAAGCTGCCATTGACCGAAAATGCGGAATAATTGTCGGCCCCGAACAGCTGCGGCCAGAGTCTTACTTCGACAAACTGTTGCACCATCGGCAGGCTGCCAAGCACCGTCAAGGCTACTCCGAATTTCAGCAAGCGCCCTAGCAAGACATTTACATGTTTGCGCAGCCATGCGTGTTGTACTAATTTGAATTCCGAGCACAACGCGTAACACATGAAGCCCAGACCCATAAAACTCCAGCACAACAAGCCGAGCGCGAACAACCAGGTAAACAGGCTGTCGGGCCAACTGCGCAGCAAGCCCGGAGCCCGCACGCTGGTTTGCACCATGAAATACATCACGCTGAAAAACAGCGGCACCAGAATCAGCAGATTGATCGCAATGCCGCGCAACACAGCGGCCGCCAGTGCCCACCGATCCAGCCCGTCGCCGGGGGTCAGATAATTCGCGTGTTCGCGCAACCAGGCGATGAGCTCGCCGCCGGTTTTGTTATGGTCGCTGCGGCGCGCGCCGAACGGAAATTCACTGGAACGCGACATCAGCCACGTGAGCGATGCACCGATGTAGCCACCGCCGGAAACCGTCGAAAGATAATCCACGCGGCGCAAAAATCCGAAGCGGTGCATGGCTTGCAGCATGCCGAGATTAAACGTGGCGGAACGAATCCCGCCGCCCGACAACGCCAGCCCCACCGCATCGTCGGCAGGATTGCCCGGCTCTGCGTGTGCAGCCGCGCGCCGCTGCGCAATACGCGCGTGCTCCAACGCTATGAACTGTTCAATGTCTCCATAACACTTCGACATCAGCCAACCCCCTCCCATCGAAAGTAGCGTTCAATATCCGGCGGATTTTGCAGATCGCCGCAATTGTAAACATTTAATAATTTTTCTAAGCGGTACTTTTACGAACCGGCAGTGTGTCGTAACTTACTGCGCTCTCTAAAGAGCTGTTGATCGGCGCACCGACAATCATGAAAACGGAGCAGGAAATCATTCCATGAATTCAATACTCACGCGTTTCAAACACCACTGTGAACGCTGGCATCAAGACCGCGCAACACACGACTACCGAGGCCGCGCCAATGTCATTGCATACCTGTCTGGCCGATACGGAATCAAGTCGGTAAAGCGCCACAAGAAGTGGATCGTACGTGCGCTCAACAACGCTGAAGGCGTGCATGTCTCCGACCTTTAAACATAAACACCGCCGTACCACGTCAACATCTCCCGCCAACTCATTCCTACCCCCTGCCCAGTATGCCAGCTCAACGTCGAAGTGTATCAGGACCAGATCAATGCCAAGTACGGCACCAAATTCAAAATGCCGATGGTCTACTACAGCGCGATGATGGCCATCGCTTACGGCAAGACCGGAAAAGTAAGCCCAAGAGAAAATTCGAGCTATATACGCTCATGCGCGAGGACATCGTCGGAGTGCAGCGCGAACCAGTGCGGCTCAAGCGTCTAGCTTTCGCGCGGGCGGTTAATATCAAGCACGATGACCCGCCATGGGTGCGCACGCGGCCAGCGGCACCGGGATTGATAACCCAAGGCTCTTTACTCTTGATCACAGACCAATTGGTGTGAATGACCGTAGACAATAGGGCACCTCTAAAAATCAATTTTTATTACGCCAACTCTTCCGTTTTTCGATTCTTCGCCGAAATCGTTCAGTCGATTCTTTCATTCGTTCGAATGGGCCGATTTCAAGACCCTGATCCGAGCGATTACTGCCACTCTTCGTAGCATGTTCTCAACTGCGTCGGTCAATGCGGCAGTGCGCGTTCCTTTCTCGCAGATCTGACTGGCAATGCCGTCTTGGGCGAGCTTTTCTTCCGTGTCTTTGGAACGATAGGCACTGTCGGCCTAGACCGCGCGTTTGTTTCCACTCCCGTTTGTTACGCTGGCGCGGAACTTCGACCAATGTGGCATCGACCCTCTGGCCGCTGCGGGCAACATAACCATGGCTGGCCAGCGGTTCGTGGAAGCGTGCAAACAACTGATCTACCCGGTTCAACGCGTTGAGTTGCTCGCGGAACAACCACACGGTCTTGGCATCGGGCACGCGGTCTTCGAGTTCCAGGCCCAGAAAACGCATGAACGAGAGCCGGTCGCGTATCGGGTATTCGATCCGGTCATCCGATAGGTTGTTCAGTTGCTGCAATACCCGCACTTTAAACATCAGCACCACGTCGATTGGCTTGGCCCCCGCGTTGCTCTTGCGCTCTTTCTCGTGGACTCGATTCACGTCAGTGCGGAAGGCTTCCCAGTCAATCTGGGCATTCAGCCCAACCCGAGGGTC
>JANOOV010000306.1:0-1881 GCA_031421535.1 Gammaproteobacteria bacterium | reverse complement strand
CGACTATAAACCCTCCGGCGCAATTCGCTCGCGCAATCGGGAGGGTTCGCCACGCGTCCGCCGAACATTTTGTGTTGCCTCTCAAAGGCACACTGCAGAGACCCCAAAACGTTTGGCGAGCCCCGTGATCCGACGCTTGTTTAATTCGCGCTTGCCCACCAGCACTTCGGAAACCACGCCCTGGCTGGCGATCTCCGGTAAATCCGTTTGCCGCAGGCCGTGTTCATTCATGAAAAATTTGAGGACCGCCGCCAAATTGGCCTGCGCGGGATCACCATGTGTTCGGCTTAGTGCCATTGGGGAAGCTTCCCAATATAAGGGATGTAGCGAGACTGTACGTAAGGCATCACACACCGGTAACGATTCGCACCGCCTGCGACGCCGTGACGATGGGTATTCCCCGAAACGTTTTGAAATCGAGCAGGTCGTGATCGCCTGAGATGATCCATTCCGCGTGCGCAGCAAGGGCGCATGACAAGACATTATCGTCGTCGGGGTCGCGCAGGATGGTGAGTGGTAACTCGGTGGGCGCCACGAGCGTGACCAGTTCCGCGTAACCGAGCACCAGCTCATCAAGCGACATACCGCTTGCGGCAATGACCTTGCCAAATTTCGCACGGCGCAAAATGCGCGTGAGCTCCGCGAGCAAAACACGGCTGGAAAAGTTCGATGTCGTCCGCCCGAGCCGCATCAATCAATTGCGCTGGCGCGCCGTTCCACAACAGGCCCGACGCGACCACGTTGGTGTCGAGAACCAGCCGCATTAGTCGGAATTCTTCGTGCGGCGCTCGGCGCGGTCGGCTTCGATCTCGGCTTCAATTTCCTCCATGGTCAAAGGCGGAATCCCAGCCGCAGCAATCTTGCGGCGGGCCTCCGCCAACCGCGCAAGACGGCGGTTACGCACGGCATCGCGCAGCAGTTCCTGCAGCGCTTGGGGTTCCAACAATCCCAGGCGGGTTGCTTCCTTTGCCAGGCTGTCAGGTAGATCGAGCTTGACTTGTGGTGTGGTCATGGCTGCACCTCATTAGCTGTTTGATCCTCAATACTTCGATACCCGCAAGGCCAAATAACGCCACCTGTTTTACTTTATTGCTTTAAGAATTGCGACGCCTTCGCTTGGGGGTGACGTTGTAAAGATACATCGGTTCGACAACCGCAGGGTTGAACCCCGCTGCCACAAACGCAGCTTTTAATTAGGCTTAATGCTTCACAACGGCGCCGCAGTACCCAGCGCTGGATGATGTGTTTTGCGGAATGAGAAAATCACTACGCCGATCACGTTGATCACTTCACCGATCAGGATTCCCAGCAGCGCGCCGACCATGCCGAATTGCCGCATGCCCCAATAGCTGGCGGTGAGTGATACTACGGCGCTCACCAGGGTGAGCAAGGTCAGGATACGAAAGCGCCCTTGCGCGGCCAGCAGGTAAGCCAGTTGGTCGCGGATCACGATCACCAGAAAAATCGCGCCCCACAGCATTAATAATTCATCACGCTGCGCGAACTGTTTTTTGAGCGCGACGACAAACACCCAATCGCGCAGCCACCACACGATGGCGAAATAGCACAGCGTCGTTGCAGCCAGGCCCAACGCGAAGAGACACAGACGGCGCCACAACAGCGCGGCGCCATGTTGATGCAGCCAGCCCGATGCCAGTGGCAGCATCAGCGAACCGATGCCGGTGGAAAGTAAATTTACCGGCATCAGCAGCAGGCGCGTGGCGGCAATCGCCGCTACGGCGGCAACGTCCAGGGTCGCGGCGACCAGATAAATATTAAAGCTCCAATGGATTCGCATCCCGATCGGCTGACCTGGTTGAGCACGTCGTAGCTGAACATGGTCGAGCATCGCCGCCTTATAGTAAATTGAGCCATTGGACG
>JANOOV010000305.1:0-8901 GCA_031421535.1 Gammaproteobacteria bacterium | reverse complement strand
TGATCCTGGTGGACGGATCATCCTACCTGTATCGCGCATTCCATGCCATGCCGACCTTGAGCAACTCGCGCGGCGAACCGACCGGCGCGGTGTACGGCGTCGTCAACATGCTGCGCAAACTCATCGCCGATCATCCGTCCGAACACGTCGCGGTGGTGTTCGACGCGCCGGGCAAAACGTTTCGCGATGACTTGTTCGCGCAATATAAAGCAACGCGCGCGTCCATGCCCGAGGAGCTGCGCGCGCAGATCGAACCGTTGCACGAACTCATCCGCGCGTTGGGCATTCCGCTGCTGTGCGTGCCCGGTGTCGAGGCTGACGATGTCATCGGCACCCTCGCCAAACAAGCGACGCAACATGGCATGCGCGCCTTGATTTCCACCGGCGACAAAGACATGGCGCAACTGGTTAACGAGCAGGTCACGCTGGTGAACACCATGACTAACTTGTATATCGACACCCAAGGCGTGATCGATAAGTTTGGCGTGCGCGCCGAGCAAATTGTTGACTATCTCACCTTGATCGGTGACACCTCGGACAACATTCCCGGCGTACCCAGCGTCGGCCCAAAAACCGCTGCAAAATGGCTGCAAAGCTACGGCACGCTAGCCGCGCTTGTAGCCCATGCGGACGAAATTAAAGGCAAAGTTGGCGACAGCCTGCGTGCGAGCCTCGGCCAGTTGCCGCTGTCGCACCAACTCGCCACCATTCAATGCGAAGTGCCGCTAGACCGACGCGTCGAAGACTTGCGAATCACAGCGCCCGATGCCGAAAAGCTCAAGACCCTGTACCAACGATTGGAATTCAAAACCTGGCTGAGTGAATTGCTTGGGCGCGATAATGCGACGACTGAGACGCAGGTGACGCCGCCCGCACCAAAACACGACGCGAACTATCAAACGATTCTCACCACCGAGCAGCTCGATCACTGGCTGGACAAACTGCAACGCGCCGAGCTGTTCGCGTTCGACACCGAAACCACTGGCCTGGATTACATGCAGGCGGAAATTGTCGGCGTGTCGTTTGCGGTGCAGGCACATGAAGCCGCCTATGTACCGCTGGCGCATGATTACCTCGGCGCGCCCGCACAATTGTCACGCTCGGCGGTTTTGGAACGACTGCGCCCGCTGCTGGAAGATCCGCACAAAATAAAAATCGGGCAGAACGCAAAGTTCGACATGAGCGTGCTCGCCAATTACAACATCACGCTGCGCGGCGTGGATTTCGACACCATGCTGGAATCGTATGTGCTGAACAGCGTCGGCTCACGCCATGACATGGACACGCTGGCGCTCAAACATCTCGGCCACAAAACCATCAGCTTCGAGGACGTTGCCGGCAAGGGCGCCAAGCAGATTACCTTCAATCAAGTCGCTGTCGAAACCGCGAGCAACTATGCGGCGGAAGACGCCGATATCACCTTGCGCCTGCACCAAACGCTGTGGCCACTGCTGGCACAGGAAGAAAAATTAAAATCGCTGTTCGAGCACATTGAAATACCGCTGGTGCCGGTGTTGTCACATATCGAACGCACAGGTGTGCTGGTCGATGCGCTGATGCTCGCGCGCCAAAGCACCGAACTCGCACAGCGCATGAACGAGCTTGAGCACGAGGCGTACCGCCTGGCGGGTGAAGAATTCAATCTCGGCTCCCCTAAACAAATTCAAGAAATTCTGTACCACAAGCTCAAATTGCCGATTCTGGAAAAGACCCCGACCGGCCAGCCGTCAACGGCGGAATCGGTGTTACAGGAATTGGCGGCGGACTATCAACTGCCGCAATGCATCCTCAACCACCGGGGCATGAGCAAGCTGAAGTCCACCTACACGGATCGCCTGCCGGAGCAGATCAATCCGCGCACCGGGCGCGTGCATACTTCTTATCAGCAAGCAGTCGCCAGCACCGGACGACTGTCGTCGACGGAGCCGAACTTACAGAACATTCCGATCCGCACTGAAGAAGGCCGCCGTATTCGCCAAGCGTTTATCGCGCCACCCGGTTACAAAATTGTCGCTGCGGATTATTCGCAAATCGAGTTACGCATCCTCGCGCATTTGTCCGGCGATGCCGGATTAATGCGCGCCTTTGCCGAAGGTGCAGATGTGCATCGCGCCACGGCGGCGGAAGTGTTTGGTGTGGCGTTGGAGCAGGTCAGCAACGACCAGCGCCGCAACGCCAAGGCGATCAACTTCGGTTTGATCTACGGCATGTCGGCATTTGGTTTGGCACGCCAACTCGGCATCGAACGCGGCGTCGCACAGGAATACATCGACCTGTACTTTGCCCGCTACCCCGGCGTGAAACTCTTCATGGATTCCACACGTGCATCGGCACGCCAACTCGGCCATGTCGAAACCGTGTTCGGCCGCCGCCTGTACCTACCCGACATCAAAGCCAGCAACGCACAACGCCGCCAATACGCGGAGCGCACCGCCATCAACGCACCGATGCAAGGCACGGCGGCGGACATCATCAAACGCGCGATGATCGCTGCTCACGCGTGGCTGCAACAATCACGCATCGATGCCCGCATGATCATGCAAGTACATGACGAGCTGGTGTTTGAAGTACACGAGACCATACTCGATCAAACTGTCGCGGACATCCGCAACCACATGAGCTGCGCCGCCGACCTTGCAGTACCGCTGATCGTGGACATCGGCGTGGGCAACAACTGGGATGAGGCGCACTGACACCCCCATATGTGCGGTAAAGCACAGAACCCTCCTGAGTGCTAGTGTAAAAAGACCACCCCAGACCGGAATTACTGAGTTTCCGACCCCTCGAGTTTCTTGGAAAATGCAACAACCATCAGCATTTACCCAGTTACTTCACACAAGGAGACTCATTTCATGAGCGAAACCAGTAAGAGAGAGCTTGTTATCGCATTGGCTGCGGTAGTGATGTTGATCCTGTTTTTCGGCAGCGGGACAACGTGAGATCAGTCGCCACTCCATCTTCAATACATCCACCGTTGTTGATACACAGCTGAAGTATACGTAGCAGCGGAAGTTACTGCTTGGGGCTGAACATGCGCGTTTGCATTGCTTGGTTTTGCGCTGCGCCACGGGTATAGTTTGCGCCTCAACTAACCCCCTCCGTGGGAGAGTGCGACTTACTAAGCTGTTTAAAAACTTACTGCGTGCCCATGATCCTGGGTCGGGCGCTCGCTACGGTTTTTAAACAGCTTTCCAGGTCGCCGCCGAAGGCGCAACCCGCTCGGAATCGCTCAGGCCAAAGGACCGCGGAAGGACGTTGACTCTGGAGAGTGACCGTAAGGATTTGACGCATGTCAAAACCTGCAACGATCCACCGACGGGGCTCAAGCTCTCAGGTAACCGGACAGAGGGGCGACAGAACACCAAGTGTGTTCTGTCGCCCTTTTTTATTACCAATGTTCGGAGAAAAATCATGGGTCAACGCACACCGCTGTACGCCACACATGTCGCGCAGCACGCCAAGCTGGTGGATTTTGGCGGCTGGGACATGCCGATCAACTACGGTTCGCAAATCGAAGAGCATCACCAGGTGCGCCGCGATGCAGGCATGTTCGACGTGTCGCATATGACGGTGCTGGATTTGCGCGGCCCGCGCGTGCGCGAATTCCTGCGCTACTTACTCGCCAACAATGTGGATCGCCTGAAAGACTCCGGCAAGGCGTTGTACAGCTGCATGCTCAACGAGCGCGGCGGCGTCATCGACGACCTCATTGTGTATTTCATGGACGAAAGCTGGTTCCGCATGGTGGTCAATGCCGCAACCCGTGACAAAGACATCGGGTGGATCGGCAAGCAAGCCCAAGCCTTCAATGTTGCTGTGACCGAGCGCAGCGAGCTTTCGATGATCGCGGTGCAAGGCCCGAACGCGCGCGGCAAAGTGCATCAGGTGTTGGGTAACGCAGCGGAAACCGCATTGCACGACATCGGCGTATTTTTCGCGCGCACAGTCGGCGAAATGTTCATCGCACGTACCGGCTACACCGGCGAAGACGGCTACGAAATTATTTTGCCCGCCACGCAAGCGGCGAATCTGTGGAAGCAATTATTTGAAGTCGGCGTCAAGCCGATTGGCTTGGGCGCACGCGATACGTTGCGTCTGGAAGCCGGTATGAATTTGTACGGCTCCGACATGGACGAAACCCTCACGCCGCTGGAAGCGGGCTTGGCGTGGACGGTCGGCTGGAATCCACCCGAACGTAACTTCATCGGTCGCGCCGTATTGGACGCGCAGCGTAATACCCCGCATCGCCAATTCGTCGGCTTGGTGCTGAGCGACAAAGGCGTGCTGCGCAATCACCAGAAGGTCATTGCCGGGGGTAAAGAAGTCGGCGAGATCACCAGCGGCAGCTTCTCGCCCACGCTCGGCAAGGCGATTGCGTTCGCGCGCCTTAATGCTGGTGTGAGCGGCGAGTGCGGCGTGGACATGCGTGGCAAGGTGCTGAGCGTGACGATTGTGAAGCCGCCGTTTGCGCGCAATGGAAAGGTCTGTGTGTAGGGTGGGCAATGCCCACCCTACGTGATTCGCCGAGCCCCAAATTTTTTAAACTACTGTCGAGGACACCATGAGCAACATCCCGCAAAATCTGAAATACACCAAAACCCACGAGTGGGTGCTGGTCAACGCCGACGGCACCGCGACGGTCGGCATCACCGACTACGCGCAGGACTTGCTGGGCGACATCGTGTTTATTCAAACGCCCGATATCGGCAATAACGTGAAAGCGTCGCAAGATTGCGCGGTGGTCGAATCGGTGAAGGCGGCGTCGGACATCTACGCGCCGATTGCCGGTACCATCACGGCGGGCAACGCTGCGTTAAGCGCCGAACCGGAAATTGTCAACAAAGACCCCTTTGGCGTCGGTTGGATATTCAAAATGAGCGTCGCCGACAAGGCTGAGCTTGATAAATTAATGACGCCAAAACAGTACGCGGAACACGTCGCGTCCGAAGCGCACTGACGCCATGCCGTTTATTCCACATACTAAAGCCGATGTGAGCGCGATGCTCGACGCCATCGGCGCACGCAGCATTGATGATTTATTCGACGAAATTCCCGCCGCGTTACGCAGCGCCGCGTTGCAGCACGTACCCGAAGGCATGAACGAAATGCAGGTCGGTCGCTTGATGCGCGCGCGCGCCAATCAAGACGGCACGCCGCTGTGTTTCATCGGCGCGGGCGCGTATTCGCATCACATTCCCGCCGCCGTGTGGGAGCTGACCACGCGCGGCGAGTTCTACACCGCCTACACGCCATATCAAGCCGAGGCGAGTCAGGGCACGCTGCAATTGCTGTATGAATACCAGACCATGATGACCAGCCTGACCGGCATGGATGTGTCGAACGCGTCGATGTACGACGGCGCGTCGAGTCTGGCCGAAGCGGTACTGATGGCGGTGCGCGTGAATCGCGCTTCCAAGAGCAAGCGTGTGCTGGTGCCGCGCACTGTGCATCCGCTGTATCGCAAGGTCGCGCAGGCCATAGTCAAGAACCAGGGTATCGTGCTCGAAGAGTTGGATTATGATCGCGCGGGCGGTTTCATTGACCCGGCGGCGCTGCCGAAAGACCCGGGCGATTTCGCCGCACTGGTGATTCCGCAGCCGAACTTTTTCGGCGTACTGGAAGAAGTCGATGCGCTCACCGACTGGGCACAGCAACACAAAGCATTGGCCATCGCGGTGGTGAATCCCACGTCGCTTGCGATGCTCAAACCGCCCGGCCAGTGGGGCACGCGCGGTGCCGATATTGCGTGCGGCGACGGCCAGCCATTGGGTGCGCCGCTATCGTCGGGCGGGCCGTATTTCGGTTTCATGTGCTGCAAGCAGGAGCATGTGCGTCAGATGCCGGGACGCATCATCGGCCGCACCGTCGATCTCGACGGCAAGCCCGGCTTTGCGCTCACGTTACAGGCGCGCGAGCAGCATATCCGCCGCTCCAAGGCGACCTCGAACATCTGCACCAATCAAGGTCTGCTGGTCACGGCCGCGACCATTTATATGTCGCTGGTCGGCGCCGAAGGTCTGGAGCGCGTCGCAGCGGCCTGCCATGCCAACACCCGCGCCCTGGTGGACAAGTTGCGCGCCGTGCCCGGCGTCGCACCGCTGTTCAATCGCCCGGTATTTCACGAGACGGCATTGCGTTTGCCCACGGCTGCGGGGCCGGTGCTTGACCAACTCGCGACCCACAACATTATCGGCGGCTACAGTCTGGCCGACGATTACCCGGAGCTGGGGAACGCACTGCTGGTGTGCGCCACCGAAGTCCATGCGGATGAGGATATCGAGTCATTCGCAACTGCACTAAGCGCCGCGCTGCGGCGTTAACTTAACTCACGGAGGACACTGTCATGGCAAAAATTACGCTCAGCGGAAAACCGGTTAACACCAACGGCGAGCTACCCAAGCAAGGTACTCAGGCGCCGAATTTTCATTTGGTCGACGCCAGTCTGAACGACGTGTATCTGGAGACCTACAAAGGCAAGAAGAAGTTGATCAACATCGTGGTCAGTCTCGACACCGGCATTTGCGAGCGCTCTGCGAAAATCTTGGCTGACGCTGCGGCCAAGCATCCCGACACCGTGTTTCTCACCGTCTCCGCCGATTTGCCGTTCGCGCAGGCGCGCGTGTGCAAGCCGGGAACCGCACCCAACGCGTTCACGTTGTCGATGATGCGTTCGCGCAACTTCGCGAAGGACTATGGCGTGTTGCAGACCGACGGCCCGATGGCGGGTATCTGCGCGCGCGCCGTTGTCGTTCTCGATGCCAACGACAAAGTGATTTACACGCAACTGGTGCCGGAAATCGCGACCGATCCAAACCTCGATGCAGCGTTAGCGGCGTTGAAATAAATATAGGGTTAGAGCCTGTTGCGCCGTAACCCACCGGCCGTGCTGCGCACGCTTGGTGGGTTACATCCCCCTACATTTTGTTATTGAGTTTTCATATGCGACATACCCAAAACGGTTGGCTGGAAAAGCTCCCGCGCGAGCAACTCGTGCGTTGGACCATTTGGTTTTTTCTGGTTAATTCCGGCGTGATGTTGCTGCTGTCGCTGCGCTATTTTTCCGCTGCCGCCATGTCCAACGATCTGCCGGCCAGGATATTTTCATTATTGGCCGCGACCGGGCACTTCGCATCGTTTGCGCTGATCAGCGCACTTATTACTCTGCCACTGATTTTTCTGCTGCCGCGCAAAGGTGTGGTGTTTGCCTTTGCGCAACTCTTTATGGCGTTGGTGTTGCTCGCCATGATCATCGACACGTTTGTGTTTGCCCAATATCGCTATCACCTCAACGGCATGGTGCTTGATTTACTGCTGGGAGGCGCTGCGTTGGAAATTTTTACTTTCTCGGACGTGGTGTGGTTGTTGATTGCCGCTTTGTTACTGGGCAGTCTCGTTGCGCAATGGTGGTTGGGGCGACAAGTGTGGCGCTGGGTGCAACGTACCCAGCGTAAAAACTACGGCTATGTATTCGCCACCCTGCTGGCGAGCGTGTTTGTAACCCAAAATGTCGTGTACGCGTGGGCCGACGCCAGCGCCTATACCCCCATCACCAAACAGATCCGCGTGTTGCCCGGCTATGCGCCGCTGACCGCAAAAAAGTTTTTCGACCGATTTGGTTTGAGCAGTGCGCCAAACCCGATGGCAGCGATGGATTTCGAGCGTAACAGCGGCTTGGCTTATCCGACGCACGCGCTGCAATGCATGGCGCCGACAGCGCCGCTGAACATTCTTGTGGTGTTGATCGACGCGTGGCGCTTCGACGCACTCACGCCGGAAGTCACGCCCAATCTTTACAAGCTGATTGATTCCAGTTGGCGCTTTGAAAATCATTTCAGCGGTGCGAATTCCACGCGCACCGGCGTATTCAGCTTGATGTATGGCATTCCCGGCACCTACTGGCACGCCATGCTCGCGGAACGGCGCGGATCGGTATTGATCGAACAACTGGTGCGTGACAATTACCGCATGGGTATTTTCGGCAGCGCCAAGCTCACCAGTCCGGAGTTCGACCGCACCGTATTTGCGACGATTAAAAATCTGCGCACTCAATCGCAAGGTGCAACACCCAGCGCGCGCGACCAGAACATTACCGATGAATTTCGCGCGTTCCTCGACGCGCCCGGTGGTGCGGACCAGCCATTTTTCGGTTTTTTATTTTACGACTCACCGCACGGCTACGATTTTCCGGCGAATTATCCGTTGCCGTTTACGCCGTCGTGGGAGCAGGTGAACTATCTGACGCTGAACAACGATTCCGATCCGGTGCCGTTCACCAATCGCTACAAAAATTCCGTGCACTACACCGACAGCCTAGTGGGTCAGGTGCTTGACACATTAGGCGCAAAGCAATTACTTGAGAACACCGTCGTCGTGGTGACCGGCGATCACGGTCAGGAATTCAACGACAACAAGCTCAATTACTGGGGTCACAACAGCAACTTCTCGCGTTATCAAACTCAAGTGCCGTTGCTGATTCGCTGGCCCGACCAGGGCGCGCGGCATTATACGCACCGCACCAGTCATTTTGATGTGGTGCCAACCTTGCTGCACGATGTGTTGGGTTGCACCAACCCCGCGCAGGATTACAGCAGCGGCAGGCGCCTGACCGACATCGACGAGCAACGTCTGCTGATATTGTCAAGCTACGAGCAATTTGCACTGCTGGAGCCGACGCGCACCGCGATTGTCGATGACCTGGGCAGCATGAACATGGTGGATGAACGCTATCACCCCAGTACCGACAAGCTCGCACCTTCACGTTTGGCGCAGGCGATGGACGAGATGGCGCGGTTTTATAAACGCTGAGAAGATTGGGCTGAAACGAAGGATTCCTTCCCCCTGCAAGGGGGAAGGGCAGGATGGGGGTGATGATACAGGCGGTGTGCTAGCACACCCCCATCC